>CAMLEX010000507.1 GCA_946479055.1 uncultured Bacteroidota bacterium
CAAATTGCTATTCCATTTCGTGGTTACTGTTTCATCAGGATCCAGAAAGGCATTTAATAAAAAAATAAGAGGGAGACTTATTGATTTGTCCATTAGCCTTTGTATCCGCTTATAAAAAGCGTAGCTGAATCACTTATTGAATTTGTAGAAAAACTTTTACTTGGCATAGTGAGTTCTTACCGGGCAGGATACTAACCAGGATGAGTTTTTAAAATCAAGTTCCGGGTTCTCTTAATAATTTATTACCGGAACACCCTATTACAGACCAGCGCTGACATAATATTTGTAAGATCATTATTCAATTTTCATTCCTGTTATTTTTTGCGAATGGTAACAATGCAGAATCTGCCGATTGAAGAACCAATGGCTTTACACGTGTGCCAATCAGTTCAATAGATTGCATTAATTTTTCATGCGGTAATTCTGCACTATCCATTTGAAAAGCAAGTCTTGAAATACCGCCAAGTGCATCGGCATGACGAAGAATCTTTTCCGCTACTTCTTCAGCACTGCCAACCAGTAATGCACCGTGTGGTCCCACCTGAGCTTCGAACCTGCTTCTTGTCATCGGTGGCCAGCCACGTTCTTTCCCAACTTTAGTCATCGATTCGGCATAGCCCGGATAAAAATCATCTGATGCCTGTTGGTTAGTATTGGCCACATAGCCCAGCGAATGAATTCCTACTTTCAATTGTTCAGGCAGATACCCCGCTTTTTTTCCTGCTTCTCTGTAAAGATCAACCAAGGGGCGAAAACGGTGTGTTTCCCCACCAATTATAGCAACCATTAGTGGCAGGCCAAGGGCGCCGGCACGAATGAAGGATTCGGGTGTACCGCCCACGCCCAACCAAACAGGCAGTGGATCCTGCAATGGTCTTGGATAGACCGGCTGATTCTTAAGAGCTGGTCGGAATTTACCAGACCATGTAACAAACTCATTCTTACAAATTTCAAGTAAGAGGTCTAGCTTTTCAGCAAACAACTCATCATAATCTTCCAGTTTATAGCCAAACAGCGGGAAAGCTTCAATGAATGAACCACGACCGACAACCATTTCAGCCCGACCACGGGAAATCAGATCCAGTGTCGCAAAGTTTTGAAATACCCTCACGGGGTCAGCTGCACTAAGCACCGTAACCGCACTTGTAAGACGAATATGCTTTGTACGGGCGGCGGCGGCAGCCAGGATAAGGGTAGGGGCGGCATCAAGAAAACCCTTGCGGTGATGTTCTCCGATCCCAAATACGTCAAGGCCAGCAAGGTCTGCGTGTTCTATTCTGTCAAGTAATTGGGTCAGTGCATCCGAATCACTTATGGCTTTACTGCTATTGCCACTAATCATAGCGGCGAAACTATCAATTCCAATTTCCATATAAGTAAGTATAACATATGTTTCCTGCCTTTGTTCGGATGGAAGGATACCTGCAAGGACCAAACAAATTTTTATAAAAAGGTCAGGTTGCTTTTGATGCTTTTACGGATGAATATAATGAGACGCAAAAAGGAGTAATGTAAGTAAGAATAATTCTGAGCATATTTCTATCGGTAAAATTTCTTTCCCATAGAACATCATAGCTATTTATTAAGTTGAGTAAACTTCCAACCAGGATAGCAACTATAATTGCCCTGGTAATATTCTTTTTTGTCATACAAAAATTTTGAGGCCAATTTTATAATTATTATCGTATGACTGCAATCGTAAGTTGTTCCCTTACCAGGATTCGGATTTTACGAATCACTTTGTGGAATAAAGTTCTGGTTTGTGAAGATACGAATCAAGCTATTTCTTCGGTGAGTAAAGTTATTATGTGGCATGTTTTTTTGCTCAGATCATTATATGCCCAAACAGTACGATCTCTCTTCCCGCACAACAATAAAAATTTATGA
Source organism: uncultured Bacteroidota bacterium (assembly GCA_946479055.1). The sequence continues at coordinate 1,888 of CAMLEX010000507.1, forward strand.
TAGCAAACAGTTTAAACAGATAACGATTGCTGCTAACGATATTAAAGTAGAAGGCCAGACATTCGGTGAATGGATAAGTCTCGGTAGTTACAGGTTATTAAAAGATAAAAAAGCATATGTTGAAATAACCAATAACAATGCCGATGGTATTGTTATACTGATGCTGTTTTGTTTGTGATGAACTAAGATCAGCAACAGCGGCATCAGACCGAGATTACTCCCCAAGTCATATTATCAGATTCTTAGAGGTTACTTTTAAGAATACAAACCTTGGAAAAACTAATTATTCATTAAGCAAAGAGTTGTTTATGGAGCAAAAAAAATAGGTTGCTGATTTACAGCGACCTATTTTACTTCTGTGATCCCGCTGGGACTCGAACCCAGGGCCCCATCATTAAAAGTGATGTGCTCTACCAACTGAGCTACGAGATCAACCTGGCGTTCAGACCGTTTATCTGAACGGGGTGCAAAAATACAGTCTCACACCTTTCGCACCAAAACTTTTTCAAACTATTTGGAGATAAATTCATGCAATGTTTTTGCACATAGGTGAATAACTGCGCAATGGTTAAATTAATTGTTTGTCCTATGCATTATTTCAACCAGCTATAGTCCTCAATTTTTTGGATTAAGGTTTAACTATCAAACCCGTTCTCCCAACCCTCTTTCTTCATTTTCTTTACTTTCTCAATCACTTCACTGTTCAAAGAGTTTTTGTAATCACTGATTTTTTTTGAAACAGTGGCATTGGATGCACCGATAATTTGAGCTGCTAATATTCCTGCGTTTTTTGCAGCGTTTAAAGCTACTGTCGCTACAGGCACGCCATTAGGCATTTGAAGAATAGATAAAACAGAATCCCAGCCATCTATGGAATTTGAAGATTTAATAGGAACACCGATAACCGGTAAAGGAGTAATAGAAGCTACCATGCCTGGTAAATGCGCTGCTCCGCCCGCTCCTGCAATAATTACTTTCAATCCTCTTTCTTTCGCTTTTTGTGCATACTCAACCATCCGTAATGGCGTACGATGAGCTGAAACAACAGTTACTTCGTGGGAGATACCAAATTGTTTTAAAATATCTGATGCAGCCTGCATGATATTGAGATCACTATCGCTGCCCATTATTATGCCTACAATTGGAGTTTGTTGTTTATGGTTTGTAGTTTGTGGTTCACTCATTCTTTGAACGGTTTTTGAATTTCTGCCCTTTGATTTTTGATTGATTCAGATAATTAATAAAGCCAGTAATCATCTTAGTGAGTTGATCTGCTAAGCTATATAATTCTTCGAATAGTTGTTGGGATATATAATTATTGTCCAGTGAACGATAAAGCTGAGATTTCAACTCTCCGGTTTCTCCTTTTGCGATAGTCAATGAATTGACAAATTCAAATTTACTTCCTCTTTCAAAGCCTTCCGCTATATTATCCATCACCGATCCACAACTTCCACGAATTTGATCCTTAAGCCTGAAATCAAGGCTGATTGGTTCTTTAAAAGTGAGAGGATAAATTTTTTGGCTTATTAACCTGGCTTTTTGCCATATTTCCAAATCTTCAAATTTTTGGATTGTTGCCATCTAGTATGGTTTGTGGCAAAAATAACTACAAACCACAAACCATAAACTACAAACTATCTTGCTAAACTCCCTTTCAATCTCAGCAATTCCGTCTCTGCCAGTTTTGTCGCATACCTTGCTGCGATTAAGCGATTATTAGCTGCTTCTAAACTATTCTGCGCTTCTCTTAATTGTACCAGTGTAGCAGCGCCGAGTTTATATGTTTGGAAAACAATATCTACATTTTCTCTTGCCAGTAAAATATTTTCTTCTTCCAATGCCAGCGCTTTTTTCTGCAGTTCATAGTTTTTAAAAGCAGTGATCACATCAAGGTTAAGCAAGGACCGTTGATTTTCAAAAACCAATTGCTGGTATTGAATATCCAATTCCGCTTGCCTGATCACCCGTTTTGCATTAAAACGATTAAAGATGGGAATATTGGCGGTGAGGCCATAATTCAATCCATTGGATTGATTAAAAAGAGGAGAGAAGGGATTGATCACTTTTTTATTATCGGTGCGGCTGTAGTTGTACGCCGAATTAAAAGACACCACAGGAAACTGTTCGGCTTTTTTTTCTTTTAACGTCAGTCCCGCTATATCAATATTTTTTCGGGCAATCAGCAATAAAGGATTAGTTTTTTCAATATCTATCTGAATATCGCCGAGACCAATGCCGGTATTCAACGGAATGGAATCACTTACTTCAAAACTGGTTCCGCTGCTTGTATTCATAGCCTGGTTCAATTGTTCTTTCAATTGTTCAATCAACGTCAATTGTTCAAGCTTCAATGCTTTTTGTGCATTCAGATCGACTTTACTTTGCAGCAGATCAGGTTTAGCTCCGGTACCTATATCCAATTTGTACTGCGAAAGTCTTACTCGTTCTTCATTCAAAGTTATCTGCTCTTCTTATTTGTCCTGCACCAGCTCCCACCTCTAAAAAATTTCTACCCTTCCTGCGAAAACCCCATTCTCGCA
>CAMLEX010000508.1 GCA_946479055.1 uncultured Bacteroidota bacterium
TAAAATGATCGTGCGTTCCAGGATCCCGATCCATTTCCCGCATCCGCCAGAGCCATTACTTCAGTGGCTGTTTCTTTTATCTGGTCTTGCCATCGTTTGGTTAGCTTGCCGATCATGATACCGGCAGGAAAACCAAGGAACACAAAAGCCGCAGCAATGATCCAGAACTTTTCGTTGGAACCCAATTTTCCTGCTGCGAGCTGTAAATCCTTCCATTGGAAAAAACTAAAATACCAGCAGGCAACAATGACCAATAAATGAAGTAACTGGTCAATCAAAAAAAACTTCGCCGTTTCAGGCTGATAAGATTTCCAGCCATCAATGAGTATATGGGACAGGGTGATGACGACCACAATGGGCCAATAGTGGGGCCTTACAAATAATAAAGCTACGATCCCGGTCAGCAGTCCATGCAGGTATAGTTTAGCGGAAGCAAAATGTTGGTCCTGCCTTTGCATGATCCAGCCAGCAGGCTGTAAAATAAAATCGGTCAGCAGGTGTGCCATAAGTAATTTGGTAATCCATACGACGGGCAGGGTCATTGCGATAAGATTTTAGTGAACTGTTCGAATTTATCCAAAATATTTTTAATGGTCGGCCAGTTGGCCGCCTGCAAATGCTGGTTAACTGTTGCCTGTGATTTTTTTAATCGCCTGGCAGCTTCTTTTTGTGTATAGCCTGACAAAAGTTCAAAAATAGTAGCCGCCTGCCGGGCCGTAATCCTGTTGAATAGTGTATCAATATAATTGCCTAACAGTTCCAGGCCGATATTCACAACAGCGTTGGTGGAAGTGATCACTATTTTATTTTCATATGGCCCTAACTTATCGAATGCACGGCCCGATAATACAAAGGCTTCCCCTCTTGCAGCGGCCAGCGACCGGACAGGTCCTTCCACCTTTCCGATACCAAGGCTGGTCCTTACATCAAAGCCAGCCCCACCATCTGCTGCTATCTTTTTAGCGGCGCAGCGAAATAATAATGCCATTCTCAGCGAATCCGCTGCATCTTTAATATAAATTTGGAAACTATCACCACGGTAAAATTCAATCTTATGATAGGCTGCCAGGGATTTGATCAACCCGGTCAGTTTTTTTTCTTCTCCCTTTGTTAGTTGGGTAGAATTGACAATATCTCCTGTAAGAACTGCGGAAAGCATTCCTGATTGATTTTTATAAAATTCGGTAAATAAACCGAATTATCAAATAAATCGACATTTTAACCGAATTATTTATAATATTGGTAAAACACACGAATCCAGATGTTTTAGCAGGAAGTGTCCTCCTGCCTTGTCTTATGCCTATCGGGTTAAAAAATAAATACTAATATTAATTTTCTTTGCATCAATTGTTCTCCCCGTTTCATGAAAATTATTTTATACACAGCCTGACTTAATGCAACAATTCTATCATTTGTAACAGTCCTCTGTTTTTTGCAGGAGCCATAAGAAATTTATTACCATTAACAAGTTGTTTAGGCAGCCTACAAGTCATGAAATAGCTATCCGCCACTGCCTTTAGTCGACTAGTTCGAAAGTAAATGGCATGATAACAACAAACACATTGCAATCTAAAATTCTTTCTTTAGTATAGCCATCGTTTTATTTGCGAAATCGTTTCGAAAAACGGCAGGTTGATCCTAATCTGCGGAGCTCATTGAATTTTATCATTTAGTTTTTGCTCTTACATATTTTACATCGCCGGATGTAATGGCAGATGCTTTGTTACCAAAACTATTGCGAACATATGTCAGAACATCGGCAATCTGCTGGTCGGTAAGATAGTTGAAAGGCGCCATTGTGTTGCTGTATGTTTCTCCTTCGATTTCTTCATGGGTATTCATTCCCTTCAAAATTACCTGTATCAGTTTTGTCTTGCTTCCTGTTACATAAGCTGTTTTTTCCAATGGAGGATTCAACGTTGGCACTCCTCCTCCATCTGCCTGGTGACAGGTAATACAATAGGCATTATATACTTTTTTTCCTCTTTCCATGGTACCCTTATCGGGTTGCCAGGCTGCCAAAACAATCAATGCCATCAAAAGAACAGGTATCAAAAAAACAATCTTTTTCATAATTACTATCGTTTTATTTTCCTTTGTAATCAATTTTATAAATAGTTCCTTTTACATCATCGCTCACATACAATGAACCATCAGTACCTTGTGCTAAACCGCAAGGTCTGTGTTTAGCCTGGCGGGTTGACATAATAGTTTCCACTCCTGCAAAACCGTCCGCAAAAACTTCCCAATCCCCGCTTGGCTTGCCATCTTTAAATGGAACAAATGCTACATAAAAACCTTCCTGTTTTTCCGGTGAACGATTCCATGATCCATGAAAAGCAACAAATGCTCCATTTTTATATTTTTCTGGAAACATATTGCCGGTATAAAACAATAAGGCATTGGGCGCCATATGCGCCGGAAAAGCTACGATAGGTTTTTCCATTCCTTCACAACGATCTGTTTTTTTTCCATCGCCACCGTATTCGGGAGCCAGCATTTTTTTATTTTGTTGCACATCAAAATAACAATAAGGCCATCCGCAATTAGCTCCTTTTTTTATCATAAACATTTCTTCCGCAGGTATCACTGCATTTTGCTGCGGAGTGAAATATTCAGGGAACATATCCAACTGATCACGGCCATGCTGAACGACAAACAATTCATTTACCTGGTAGTTCCAATCCAATCCCATTACATTTCTTAATCCGGTTGCATAGCGTTCGCCTTCATTGTATGATTGATTTAACTTATCAGCTTTAAATTGCCAGATGCCCGCAGCAGAGTCCAATAGTGGACAAGGGGCTTTTCCTTTGGAACCTACACCCCTATCCTGTTCCTGGCAGGAATTGGAAGGCGCCCCGATGTTAACATAAATATTTCCTTTATCATCCAATACAATTGATTTGGTATTGTGTTGTCTTCCATTGACTAATCCTTTGATGATCCTTTCAGGCGCATCCGGATTTATAACTTCTCCATTTTTATCCAGCTTGTAGCGAAACACTTCATCATTGGAAGAAGCATATAAATAATCGTCCTTAAGGGTAATGCCGGTACCGCGATAGTTTGCAAAACTTTTTACATCATCGATCTTTCCATCGCCATTTACATCTTTTAACCGTAGTATTCCTTTTCCATCCACAAGTTTATCCAGCTTAACATAGATGGCTCCCTGCGCTGTTGTTACTATATGACGAGCCTTACCAACACTATCTGCAACAACCGACGCAGCAAAACCTGCTGGCAGTTTCAATCCTGCATTACCGGTATCGGTTTGCACTATTTTTTTTAAAACCAGCACAGTATCATTAGCATTTGCATACATCACTACTAAAGAAAACAGCACAGCACTTAAAAAATATTTTTTCATAAAAACTTAATTACATGTTACAAAAGGCTAATTCGAACTTCTAATCACGCCATTCCGGAAGGCCTCTCCTTCTATCATTATTAGATCAGCACCACCGCATTGTTTGTTCAAATTGATTCATAATATTCAAAGATAAAAAGCAAATAAAAATTGTAGACCAACTTATTTGGAACATTATCGCCATGAGCCCGGAGGTGAAGTCACTGCTATTCCGACTGATGTTTTGAACAAGATCAACAATGCGATCTGATCCATGCCATTATTCCAATACCAAGTGACAGATCTTTTCCTGTTAATACCCCAACTAAAAGACGCAATAGATTGATCTAAATGATTGAAAACAAATAAGTTTTACTATGTTTTAAAACCAGAACAAATAAAGAAATAATGCTGATGTGCCGGTTTTAGTATATTGTCCTATTATTCAGCAATATTAGCATGGCTCATCTTTATTTTTTAAACGTTTTTGCCAGATATATAAATGGACAATGTGAATCTTAAAAAGCTGGCGGAGGAACTTAATCTTTCGATTTCTACTGTATCCCGTGCCTTAAGAGACAGCCATGAAATAGGCCAGGAAACAAAAGACCGTGTAAAAGCATTGGCGGAAAAATTGGGTTTCCAACCTAATCCCCATGCCAGCAGCCTGAGAAAGAGCAAGAGCAAAACTATTGCTGTCATCATACCGGAAATAGAAAACAATTTTTTTTCCCAGGTTATGAATGGTGTGGAAGTTGTAGCACAGAAAAAAGAATATCATGTACTAATCTACCTTACGCATGAAGATCATAATCGTGAAAAAGATATCCTTCAATTATTACGAAACGGAAGAGTAGATGGGGTGATGATGTCCGTTTCCAATACCACCACTAGTTTTGAGCATCTACAGGCTTTCAAGGAAGCCGGGACTCCTTTTGTCTTTTTTGACAGGGTTTGTGAAAGTATTGAAGCGCCACGCATTACCACAGATGATACCGATGCAGCTTTTAAAGCAACCGAGCATTTGCTGAGAAGGGGTTGTAAGAAAATCGCCTTTTTATCCATGTCAGGA
>CAMLEX010000509.1 GCA_946479055.1 uncultured Bacteroidota bacterium
TTGATGCATCTGTTACTGCTGCAAAACTTGCAGCCGGTGTTATTCCAACTTCATTGCCACCGAATGGAACAGCAGGAGGCGAGTTGTCCGGAACATATCCCAATCCAACTATTGGAACGGGAGTAATTACAACTTCGAAACTTGCCGATAATTCTGTATCGACATTAAAAATTGTTGATGCTTCAGTTACTTCAGCAAAACTTGCGGCCGGTGTTATACCAACAACACTTCCACCGAATGGAAGTGCAGGAGGCGATTTATCCGGAACCTATCCGAATCCAACTATTGGAACGGGAGTAATTACAACTTCGAAACTTGCCGATAATTCTGTATCGACATTAAAAATTGTTGATGCTTCAGTTACTTCAGCAAAACTTGCGGCCGGTGTTATACCAACAACACTGCCACCGAATGGAAGTGCAGGAGGCGATTTAGCCGGAACATATCCTAATCCAACGGTAAATAAATTACAAGGAATTACAGTCAACAATACCGTACCCACCAATGGTCAGGTATTAAAATTCAATGGTACGCAATGGGCACCCGGGTCTGATAACACGGGTCTTACGTTACCTTATTCTGCTGTAGCCAATAATGCTTCAAATCTTTTTTCCTTATCCAACCAGGGAGCTGGTGCAGCGTTGGAAGGTATTAATACATCAACAGGCGCAAACACTATCGGTGTTGTCGGAAAAATATCTTCAGCTACTGCTGGAAGCTCATCTGCCGGTATTAGGGGGATACATAGTGGAACAGGTGGAAACGGTATTGGTGTTTGGGGATCGCACAATGGATCTGGTAGTGGGGTTTATGGGACTTCATCCTTAGGTAATGGCGTATATGGAAATTCAATTGACGGAACTGGAGTTTTTGGAACCAGTACAAACTACGCGGCAGGTTATTTCGATATTTCTAATTTTTCAAACTCATCAGATGCATTGGTTGCGTATAATGCAGGAACAGGTAGTGGTTTTTCAGCCATCGGCGAAAATGGTCATGGCGTTTGGGGTATTACTTATAGTCCAGTCTCTGCCGGAGTATTAGGATATAATTTCGGTGGCGGTGAAGGTATTGTTGGTCTTACTGGCAGCAATAGCTCAGCAGCCGTTGTAGGTAAAAATAATGGAACATATGCCGGTGTACATGGTATAGGATATGCGGATGGTGGTACCGGCGTGCTGGCAGTGGCAAATAAGGATGGTTTTGTCAATGGTAATGCATTGGTAGCAGCCATTGAAGGCGCAGATGCAGGTAATCCCGCCGTCTTTATGGCAGATGGTGTGAATGTTGCCCGTATTGATCAAACAGGAAAGGGATTTTTTAACGGGGGCACACAGGTAAGTGGTGCAGACGTAGCAGAATATTTTGACGTAGAAGGTGAAGTAAAAGAATATGAACCTGGTGATGTGCTGGTAATCTCGCAAACTTCTGACCGGGCTGTAGAAAAATCTTATTCTGCTTATTCTACACTGGTCGCCGGTGTATACGCAACAAAACCAGGGCTATTGCTGACAGAAAAAAATGCAGAGCAGAACCAATTAGATAATATGGTGCCAATGGGTGTGATTGGTGTGATACCAACAAAAGTTTGCCTGGAAGGTGGTATTATTAAACGTGGTGATCTTATCGTTACTTCTTCTACAAAAGGGGTTGCTATGAAAGCAGATCCTGATAAAGTAAAACCCGGACAGGTTATAGGAAAAGCATTGCAGGGTTTTAATGGCGAAGGAATAGGAAAGATCACAGTTTTAGTCAGTGTAAAATAATTCTAAACTATCAAGCATTTTTTTATGAAAAAATCAATCAAAATATATTTTCTCATCACAGCAATGTTTCTTGCCTCCACTGTTGCAGTAAATGCACAGCAAAAGGCAAGCGACAGAAAATTTGAGGAAGAGATGAAAAAAGTAAATGAAAAAAAGGCTGCGAGATATGCTTTTATAAGTAAAATGAAACAATCAACCCCGGTTGAAAACAATTTTGCAACACCAGCAGATCAAAAGATAAATACCGACACAAAGACAACAGTAAATCCCGGACCTGCAACAACGAATCAAGCGCCGGCAAATCTGAAGCCTTCACAACAACCAATGAAAATTCCAAAGAAGCCGGCAGTAATAAAGCAATAACAGCTATTCCTGACTATTATTTTGCAGGAATTATTCCGGCTACCCATTGTTTTTTGGCAGCCTCGTGTTCAATCAATGTATTTAATTTTTTATAAGTAAATTGAAACCTTATAAACGATAAACTACATGAAAAGAATACCAGCGATGATGCTGAGAAGCATTTCCCGTCAACTGTTAGCAACACTTGTTTTAATATTCATTACGGCATCCGCTGTGAATGCAAAGTACCCCGGTTTTGAAAAAAATAATGACCCTTCTATTGAAGGAAGATGGGATATAACTGTTTATGCAGACGGGAAAGAGTTTCCGTCCTGGCTGGAGGTGAGGCATTCAGGAAGCCGTATGCTTGTTGGTGATTTTGTAGGTATAACGGGAAGTGCCCGCCCTATCTCAAGAGTTAATTTCAATGATGGAAAAATTAGTTTTTCTATTCCGCCGCAATGGGAAGAGGAAACCAATGATCTGTCCGTGGAAGGTACACTTAGTGGCGATAGTTTAAAAGGTACAATGACCACACCAGCGGGTAAAACCTACAATTGGTCAGCAGCGAAAGCACCATCGCTTCGCCGGCAAAAGGCGGCTGTTTGGGGAACTCCAGTCAAGCTTTTCAATGGAAAAGATCTGAAAGGCTGGCAGGCCATGGGCGAAAATCAGTGGATAGCCGAATCCGGTATTTTGCGTAGCCCTAAATCCGGTGCGAACCTGGTGACTGAAAAAAAGTTTACTGATTTTAAATTGCATATTGAATTCCGTTATCCAAAAGGAAGTAATAGTGGTGTTTACCTTCGCGGCCGTTATGAAGTACAAGTCGCTGATAATAAAGGACAGGAACCATTGAAAGATTATTTTGGTGCTGTTTATGGGTTTATATCTCCCGTCGAAATGGTGGCAAAGAATGCCGGTGAGTGGCAGAGTTATGATATCACGCTGGTCGGAAGAATGGTAACCGTTGTAGCGAATGGCAAGACTATTATTTGTAACCAGGAGATACCGGGCATTACAGGTGGCGCTCTTGATAGTAAAGAGGGTGAACCCGGTCCCTTACTTATACAGGGTGATCATGGACCTGTTGAATACCGAAATATTATACTTACACCGGCAAAATAGTACTTAAAGAATTTCTTGTCTTCGTTCTGAATTTGATCATTATTTGTCACAATATTTCTGAACTAAAATATTGAGAAAATGCAAGACCTGAAATCTACAGTAAACGAGTTTATCAAGTTAGTGCATCAGCTAAAATTCCTGGAGGCCCACCAGTATTATAGCGAAGACATTGTGAACATAGAAAATGAAGGGGAACCTGTTATTGGTCTCGCTGCCAAATCAGAAAAAGAAGAAGAACTGCTGGAATATTTTACCAATATTTCAGCAGTTCCAAAAAATACTATTGTCTGTGGTGACATGTCGGTAACAGAATGGCATTACAGATTTACCAACAAACAAACGGGTGAAAAAATTGATTATACCCAGCTTTCATTACAAAGATGGAAGAATGGAAAGATCATTCATGAACGACATCATTATAAAACAGGCCAATGGTAGTATAAACGGTTTGTCTTTCCGCTGGATAAATTAATTTTAATAAGTGTTATGTCTGCAGAGAAAAAGAAAATGCTGGCAGGAGAGTTGTATGATGCTGCTGATCCCGTATTGGTAAATGAAAGATTGCAAGCCAGGTTACTTCTAAAGCGGTATAATGATTCAGCGGCGGGTCAGCAAGAGTTGAGGCTACAACTTTTAAAAGAACTGATACCATCGCAGGGATCAGGATTATGGATTGAGCCGCCTTTTTATTGTGATTATGGAAATAATATAAGCCTTGGTGATAAAGTGTATTTCAATTTCAACTGTGTTGTCCTGGATGTGATGAAGGTAACTATCGGAAGTAATGTATTGTTTGGTCCATCCGTTCAGATCTATACAGCTATGCACCCGATGGACTGGAAGGAAAGGGCTTTGGGGCTTGAGTTTGCAAAAGCTATTACTATTGGTTCCGATGCCTGGATAGGTGGCGGAACAGTTATCTGTCCCGGGGTTGCTATCGGCAATCGTTCTGTAATTGGTGCTGGTAGTGTGGTTACAAAAAATATCCCGGACAATGTTTTCGCCGCAGGAAATCCCTGCAGAGTTATAAAAGCTTTGTAAAAAGCTATTCTTTTGCAAAAGGGAAGACTATAAGCGATGGTTAATAATAAAACAAAAACTTTACCAGCTACTTATTTGGTATCTGTTTCAGATATATTTTTTTCAGACATCA
>CAMLEX010000510.1 GCA_946479055.1 uncultured Bacteroidota bacterium
TTGGTAACAGGTTCACCATTTTTATAATCAAGCTTCCGTTTGATGTGTCCCGTACAATTGAAATAGCAAAACGCTTACTTACAGTTTCATCGTCATTAGACAGTTTAATGTTTACTGGCAAATATTCATTTCCCGGGTTGTTGCCAAATAATTTCTGTACCTCATAGTTCACGGTTGGTTTTACGTCTGTGTTGTTGAAATAAATCAGGTCGGGATTCCATTGAGTATGTTTTTCTTTTGCAAGCAATGGTGCATAAGAAGTCATTTGCACAACATCGCCATTGCGTTCCACATTGATCAAATACAAGGCTTCGGCAAGTGCATTGTATAAGCTATTGCCTCGTGAAGCATATTCTCCAAGGTAAACCTTTGATTTATTCCGGTCGTAACGATCGTAATAATTTTGATTATTGATAAACCAGACCGGGCTTTCGTAATAATGCTCATCAATCAAAGGAACTTTCAATTTGCTGGCTAAAGTCCATCCTTGCTCGTAGTCTGTTCCGTCATGAAAGGGGCCGGAAGTCCCGATTACACTTATTTCAGGATGCTTTTGTTGAAGTGCTTTGTTAATCATGATAAAACGTTCTTCAAAAACATCGGTGATTTGATCTTCGTTACCGATACCGATGTATTTAAGATTGAACGGAGCCGGATGACCTGCTGCTGCTCTTAGCTTTCCCCATTTTGAATTGACAGGTCCGTTGGCCCATTCCACCAAATCGAGAATGTCCTGCACATATTCATCCATTTCGCTCATCGGTATCCCACCTTGCTGGCCGCCTCCACTTATACCAACGGAGGAGTTTTGACAGGACACAGCTGCTGCAATTACGGGCAAGGGCGCTGCACCTATATCCTCACAATACTGAAAATATTCAAAGTATCCCAAACCAACGCTTTGATGATAGCGCCAGATATTAGGTTGTGGCTTCCTGGTTTCAATAGGGCCGATTGTATTTTTCCAGTTGTAAATATTTTCAAGCCCATCGCCATGCGTTACACAGCCACCGGGAAAGCGAATGAACCTTGGACGGATGGCAGCAACGGTTTCTGCAAGATCTGCACGCAAACCGTTTTTTCTACCCTTAAATGTTTTTTCAGGAAAAAGAGAAATCATGTCCAGCAGGAGGTTTCCTGCAAACTGTGGGTGCAGTTCCAGTCTTGCATTATTAATAGTTTCTGTTGATATGAATTGAGCCGCATATTTTTTCCAATTCGTGTCGCCAATATTCACTTTGGTTTGGGCAATTAATTTTCCCTCCTCAGATACAAGTTTTACCAGTATCGTTTTCTTTATTTTATTGGTGTTTTTTGCAAACAGCGAAAACTCATATGTATCGCCCTTTTTCAACGGAATGCCACCATAACCCCTATTAATGAAAGCGCCACCAGGTTGTGTGACTTGCAGTTCTGCATAGTGCGGGTTATTGAGATGAAGAGGTGCTACACTGTCAATAGTAAAACCGATGTTCTTCCCCTCAATTATCCAGGAGTGTTTGCTATTCCAGGTTGTGTCACGGTAAAACTTTTCGGCGGGCATGTATTCAAAATCCCGGTTCTGCACAAGCTCAGCATACAGGCCTCCATCAGCAGAATAATTAATATCCTCAAAGAAAACTCCTATCAGAAGGTTGGATATGGGTGTGCGGTTTTCAGGTTTCAGGGTAACTGTTGCCGTTAGTTGTTTTAATGCTGCAAACCTGGTACTGTCATCTTTGAAGGATTCTGCTGCCTGTTTATTTTTGAACTGCTTCAATTCCCATGATTCTGTAAGGCGTGCAACAACCTGCCATGCTACTTTGCATACATTGCCGGTTGTTGAACCTGCAGGCAGGTTGATTGTAATCCGGTCATCTTTATATTCGGAAGCAGGAATGGCTACGGCTGAATCAAATACTTTAAAATCCTTTGTGCTAATCTTATAGTACTGGTTGCCGGAGATAAAAGCAATTGTATACTGCCGGTTGCTTTTATCATAACGCATAACAGGCTGCTGAAAGCTTAAGTTTTGTTGCAGGTAAGGATAACTCTGTCTTCCCCAATTCACCAGGTTGGCTGAAGAGGTATGAGCAAACTGGTTGAGTGTTTCATTGTGACTCCACACACATTGCCACTCCCCGGAAGCATCATGGAACAGGTAAGGGCTGTTCATTTGTTTCAGGTTTGCATAGTCACTTCTTACATAGCCGTATTCGTTGCCAATCATGTTCCATTTTTTTCCATCAGCACTCCACGCAAAATGCAAACCACTACGTCCTTTATCTTTAAGAGTGGCGTAAGAAAACAGGTAAACGGAATCAGGTTCGTTTGCTAAAACTGTTTGATTGATTCCAACTACCAAAAACAACATCAAAAAAAGTATCCTTGTATTATTTTTTCGCATAACTCAAACTATTATTTGTAAGAAAGCCCCCAATGCCGGGCCAACTTTTCGGCTTCCTCTTTAGTAATATGAACGATGGCCGCATGTTTAGGAGAGGTGAAATTGGTGGTCTTCATCACGCCTTCATTAAAGTGACCGAGATCAGTAAAATTTACAAAATCACTTGTTTCGCTGAAACCAAAGTTGTGTGGCGTTAGCCCGTAAATATCATACATTAATACCCATTTTTTTTCACCAATACGCTTCCATAGATGGGGCGCTTCAGAGGCTACTTTTTCCGGGTCGTACCTACGGGCATCAAACTGGTAACCGCCACTGATCTTATCCGAAACTGCCTGCCTGATTCCTGCCTGGCCATCGTGTGAAACATAAAACATCCGGTATCGATCCCCCACTTTTGTTATGTCGGCATCAATAGCCGAGACTTTCGGATCAGGATATTGAAACAATGGCTGTGGCATCGTTTCAATTTTATCGAATGCATCGTTTACATATACATAGTACAGTTTGTTCGCTTCGTTTTTGAAACGCATCGTAAAGTATATCATCAACTTTCCTTTCTTTTCATCGTATATGGTTTCGGGAGCCCAGGCACAGCCTATTTCACTCAAGGCGGCTGACAATGTATCAAAGCGGATATTTGTCCTTTTCCAGTTGATGAGGTCCCATGATTTCATCAGTACCAATCCACGGTTATTTCCCCAGCCATACTGTTTACCATCTCGTTCCCATTCCGTATCCCGCAGGCCGTCTCTTTTAGCAAAAACATGCAGATCAGTCATTGCCAAATAAAAGCCACCATCAGGTCCTCGGAAAATATAAGGATCACGAATGCCTTTTTGCATTGCGATGGTATCACCGGCAATCACAGGTTTTCCATTATTCAATGCGGTAAAATTGTAACCGTCGGGGCTCAACGCCATATACAATCCATGCGTTTCATCTTTATGAAAAACCATCAGGTAAGCACTCATGTCTTTTTCTTGCGGCACAGCATTTCTATAACGGAATTGGTTAAAACGTGCACTTCCTTTTCCTGCTGAAAGCAAGCCAATACGTAATGCATAAAATCCATGATAGTTGTTATGATGCAAACTGGAAACATCCAGATCTTCTATCAATGAAGTCCATGTATTACCATCCCTGCTAACTCCAATCAGAATATTGTTTCCACGGTTTTGAATTTTTACAAAAAAATGCTTCCCTATTTTATTGGGAACTTTCAATGAATCTTTTCCGTTTTTATAAACTGTAAACCAACTTCCATCAGAAATCACTCCTGCATAAGCTTTCTCGTTGTAATACAGAATTAAGCCGGCAGCATTTCTTTTGCCTGCAGTTACTTCAACTTGTGTTTCATAATTTTTATCAGTAACAGTGGTCAGCAGAATACGACCGTCGGCAGGATTTGCTCCTTTTGCTTCAACAAAAAGACTTTGTTGTTTGAATGCAAGAGATTGCGGTGCAAACTCTTTCCAATAGGTCCATTGAACGCTTAACGTATCATTTTTAAAATCGTCGGAAAGTTCAAGTCCATGCTTAATAATTGTTGAAGACTTTATAGGAGGGTTTGTGGCTTTGGTCCGAAACCATCCGTCACTTGTCCACTCAATCGGTTCTATCAGCGTTTGCCTTCCCAGTGTATGATAGCCATTTGCATAAGCATGATATACCATCCACCAGTTTCCATTCACATCATCAATCAACGTACCATGCCCTTTCGACCACCAGTTATCATCCGCACTATAGGTATGCACAATTGGATTGTAAGGAGAATTTTCCCATGGACCGGAAATGCTTTTTGAACGTGCTGAAACAACCATATGGCTGGTTGCCGGACCGGCAGTGCCACCTTCCGCAGAAGTCATGTAATAGTAACCATTGTGATAATTCAGCTTTGGCGACTCAAGGCACATACATTCTGTTACCCAGCTCTTAGGATACACCCAACCTTAATACTCTTTTTTCTTTTTTTATTTTGTTGCTAAACCATCTT
>CAMLEX010000511.1 GCA_946479055.1 uncultured Bacteroidota bacterium
AACTTTAAACTATTAAACTTTTAAACTTCTTAATCTTTTAATATGGAACGCAGAGAACTTTTAAAAATGATCGCTTTGGCAACCGGCAGCGCTTTGATTGGGGGTGAATTATTACTCTCCGGTTGTACCAATGCTCCAACTATAGGCGGTTCTTCATTTAACGAAGAAGATATTACTTTCCTTGATGAGGTAGGTGAAACTATTCTACCTAAAACGACATCGCCGGGTGCTAAAGACGCGGCTGTAGGATCTTTCATGACGGTTATGGTAAATGACTGCTATACTAAGGATGACCAAAAGATCTTTCATGAAGGCATTAAAAAATTGGATGATGCCTGCAAAAAAACAAATAATACCAGTTACCTGAAGGCTAATCCTGAACAGCGTACCAGTCTGTTGGTAACGCTGGATAAAGAAGCAAAAGAATATCAAAAAGCTAAAAAGAAGGAGGATCCCAACCATTACTTTACGATGATGAAGCAACTAACTTTGCTGGGCTTCTTTACTTCGAAACCCGGTGCTACACAAGCTTTACGCCATGTCGCTGTACCTGGAAAATATGATGGCGCATTCCCTTATAAAAAAGGTGATAAGGCCTGGGCAGAATAATTTTTTTAATCAACCATTAAATACATTGAAAAATGGATTTTAAACGAAGAGAATTTTTAAGACTAACCGGCAATCTTGCTGCCGGCATAGCTATAGCGCCTATGGCCTGTAAACTATCATCCAATAAGGAAAAAGAGACAGCATCTGCCGCAGATTCAACAAAATCAACAACAGGAACTACGGAAGCAGGTACAGCACTCACCACCTTTGGTTTACAATTGTACACTCTCAGGGATGATATGCCCAAAGATCCAAAAGGAGTTTTGAAGCAGGTATCTTCTTTTGGGTATAAACAAATTGAAAGTTATGAAGGTAAAGACGGTATGTTTTGGGGAATGAGTAATACCGATTTCAAAAAATATATGGATGAATTAGGTATGACGATTGTATCCAGCCATTGCGATATCAATAAAGATTTTGAAAAGAAAGCAGCTGAAGCCGCTGCTATTGGGATGAAATACCTGATATGTCCCTACAAAGGCCCACAGAAGAAATTAGACGACTTTAAAAAGTTTGCCGACGAGTTTAATCAGAAAGGTGAAATATGCAAAAAAAACGGGATCAGGTTTGCGTATCACAATCATGATTATACATTTAAAGAATTGGAGGGCCAGTTGCCACAGGATTTATTAATGACTAGTACCGATCCTTCATTAGTAGATTTTGAACTGGATATGTACTGGGTTGTTGCTGGTGAACAAGATCCTGAAACATGGTTAAAAAAATATAAGAACAGGTTCCGTCTTTGTCATGTAAAAGACCGTACAAAAGGTGCCACTGAAGCTGCCGACACCTGTACGCTGGGTGAAGGAAGTATTGACTATTCTAAAATATTAAAAACCGCTAAGGAAAATGGTATGGAATATTTTATAGTAGAGCAGGAAAAATATACGGGTACTACTCCATTGAAAGCAGCGGAGGTTGATGCGGCGTATATGAAAAATATAAAGATCTGATCTCATTTTATAAAAACCAGGGCAGCAAATGAATAAGTTTATTGTCCTGGGTTTTTTAAATACACACTGCTATCTTTTAGCAAATCAAAATTCTGACAAAAATATTTGTTTAGGACTACCCTAAACGTGTTAACAGGGCTGATCCCATCATAAAGCATTTTATAATCGTGATCAGAAAAATAATAGGCGTTCAGATTGGGAAACTCCTTCTGTAAATTAGCCTGATCCCAGAATCGGTAACCATGATCGCCCTCGATAATAATGACCTTATCTCTTGTTGAACTTTTGTCAGATAATTCAATTATTTTTTCCAGAAGGCGGTTGGTATATTTTACCTGTTCAATATACCCAGCTTTATTATCCAGTTTATTTAAAATGATCGCAGAATCACTGGCCATAGAGCCATCACTTCTTAAATAAAAAGGTTCGTGCGGCAACATCAGGTGTGTATAAACAAACAGTGGCACAGGGCTGGTTGATGTCAATTGCTTTAATAGATTCTGAAAATTATTTTCGTTCCTGGCCAGTTGTTCTTTTTTATTTTTCATATACGACTCCGGAATCCTGAATTTACCTGTAAAAATATTCCTGATGGCAAAGTTCCACCCGATATCCCGTTTGATCCTTGCATATATTGTTTGTTTGTCGATCAGATCGTAATAAAAATAATCAAAGAAAGAAACTTCTTTTGAAGGCATATAATTCATTTCTAAACGCCCAAAATTCCTGAACCCATAACCTTTCTCTTTCAGAAATTTTACCAGGCCATTATTTTTCAAAGTATTTACTGCCTGCATCAAATTTTTAGGCAAAACATAACCGGTCTCTACGCCATGCTTGAAATAATCCAGATTGAAGGTTGACCCGAGCGAATAAGCCGTGAAATTATAATTGCTTTGAGAAGCAGCAGAAATAAAATACTTATGCCGGATAAGCATTGAATCCAGTTTTTCATTAGCGTAATTGAACTCCTTTTTGAGCAAGGATGAACTTGAATAACCATCAAATACGATAAAGTAGATGTCCGGGTATTCATGGCCTATACAAGGCTTAGCTGCTTCCTTTTCCAGACGGAAACTTCCAGCCAGGTCATTTTGCCTAGCTTTCCCTGTCAGACTGTAGTACAACAAATACAATAATTCAAGAACGAGGAAAAACAGGGATAAAACAACTAAATATCTGGTCAGGTTTCCAAACGTTCTTTTTCGGCGGTTTATGAGCCAGTAGACAATTGCAGTGACAATTAAAAGGGAAGGAAGCAACACCGAATAAGAATATAACCGGCTACCAGGGAAAGTATTTTTAAGGGTATCGTGAACAGCACCAAAGAAAAAGAATAGCAACAGCAGGTAAAATGAAAAAACAAATCCTTTTTGTGGAGACCGGAACCAGAGCAGGTTGAAACAAATAATGGAAAGGGTAATAAGCAGGTATTTCCCCAGCAGGCTTACTATTACCGGATAAGGTATGATACCAAAGTTTTCGTTGCATCCATGCAGCACAAAAAAAACAGGAAAAAGGAATAGCAGAAAAATGAACCTGTAGCCGGGTAAAAATTTAAAAAAAGCATATAGATTTTTGAACCTGTTAAGAATACGCTGTTTCATTTTTTTTCTAAAAATTAGTGATGCTTCCAGATTTATTCTTTTTATTTTTGAGTACCTCTTTATACCATTCGTAAAACTGCTTCCCTATTTCTCCATAATTATATTTTGAATAAGCAATTGCAGCAATTTTTTCCGTATCAAATTTAACCTGGCCGTTAATAAACAATAAAAGTTTTTCCGCTAATGCCTGCGGGTCATTTTCTTTGACAAAAATTCCATTTTCTCCTTCTTTTACTATTTCCTTTAAAACGGGAATATCGCTTACAATAACTGGCAAGCCACAAGCATTAGCTTCAATTATAACGCATCCAAATGTTTCATACCGGGAATAGAGTATCAATGCGGATGCCTGATGAAAAAATCCTGATAGCTCTGATTGCATCACCTCTCCATGAAACTGAACTTCATAAGTCAGATCCAACTCATTCACCATCGCTTCTACTTCCTTTTTTGGAGGGCCAAAAATATCCAAACAAAATGGATGACCCGACTTTTTAACAATAGCAAATGCCTGCAAAATACTTTCCGGATTTTTCTGAAAATCCAATCCGGAAACGTGAACAAACTTGGTAGGCTGCTCTTTTTGTTGTTGCTGACCAGGGAAAAAAATAGAAGTGTTTACAACATTCGGGATAACAACTAAGGGGAATTGATTTTTTATTTTTATCGTCATCTTATCTGCAAGCCAGGATGACACTACGCTAACTCCTGAAGCATTCCTTATCAACCTTTCCCAACTTTTTTTTAAAAACCCCGGCAAATCTTCAAAATTATCTTTTGCATCCGGCAGAAACCCCGTCCAGTGTTCAGAGACCACATAAGATATTTTAAATTTTCTTTTTAACCACATAGCCAGCAAACCGGCCTTCATTCCTGTATGCACATGAGTAAGATCTGGTTTTCCCTTCTTATGTACATATTGCAAAATAGCTCTTCTAAAAACACGTTTAAATTTCAGAAAAGAAAAATATTTATCAGGAAAACCGGAAATAAACGGCTTACAATAATAATAAATAATCATTTCATCCAAATTCCCGTCACTAAATTCCTTTACCAAAACATTTTTAGTTATTTCTCCTGTTGCATCACGCACTACATATATAACCTGAACATTGCTGTACAAACTTACCGCCTGTGCATGCCTTTGGATAAAGTCACCATCAAAAGGATGGATCTGATTGGGATACCAACTGGCAAGCCA
>CAMLEX010000512.1 GCA_946479055.1 uncultured Bacteroidota bacterium
CTTTTTTCTTTTCTTCATCAGATAGCAAGCCAGGACCAGGTGTTATCCATTGCCCGGTTTTTGGATCTTTTTCTCTCACTAACTCAAAACCATCCTCAATACCTTTCATATTGGCAGGTATACCATCCAGCATCCATTTAGGAGCTGGCGCACCTTTGAGATAGTGATCAAAAAATTGTGTCTGTCGTTGGAGATAATCTTTATAATCCTTACCGAGAACACCGTGTCCGCCATTATCGTACTCTAACATCCAAACTCTTTTTCCAGCGCGGCGTAAAGCTGTAAAAAATTCAAGCCCCTGTTCAAATAGAACATTAAAATCATTTCTATTATGCATAAGTAAAATAGGAGTTAATACTTTGCCGACATAAAAAATAGGTGAATTCTTAACATACAGATCTGGCCTGTCCCAGGGTGTAGCGCCAATTCGCATGCGATCAATTTCAGAATAATATTGCTTACTATGACCACCACCCCCCCATGTGGCCCCAAATTCACTTATTGAATTTGAAACTCCCGATGAAGATACCGCTGCTGCAAACAGGTTGGAATGTGTAGCTAAATAATTAGTCTCATATCCTCCAAAACTATGTCCTTGAATACCAATATGTCTTTTATCGATATAAGGACGTTGGGATATAAATTTTGCAGCACCAACAACTGCATTGTAAACACTTTCTCCTGTCTTTCCTATTTTGTAGTGAATATCAGTTATCAATACAAGGTAGCCGTGGCTTACAAACCAAGGTATATCTAACTCGCCGTTAGGCTTAGCAGGTTGTCGATATTGATTCTTTTCATTCGACATTTTATCATAATAATGAATTATGACCGGATATTTTTTCTTTTGATCAAAATTGTCGGGTGTATATAATACAGCCTGAGTTGGAATTCCATCTAAACTTGTAAAATCAATAATTTGCGAGGTAAACCAATTCACTGCTTTTTCAGGATAAACACTGCTTAGAGTGTTAAATTTTCTAAAATCAGTAGTCCAAAAAATGTTCGGTGATTGTTCGCAACTTTCACGCCGCATCAGGTAAACATTGACATCTCGTGCCTTCAAAAAATAACAATTCCCCTTCGTATTATTGATAAAATTGGGAAATTGTCCAAAAACATAGCCTCCTTTATATAACAATTCAGGCTCACTTTTTACATCCAATCTTAATTGATAAAAGCCTGATTCTTTTGTTACTGTACTAAACCCTTTTAGTAAGATTATGCTATTGGAGTTGCTTTTTTCATCTGCTAATCTGAATTGTATTTTTTTTGAACGACCATGGGTTAGATTTACTGGTATTTTTCTGCCTGTAGGATCTATCTTCCATATGTCGTATCGGTCATAGATTAACAAAGCTGTATCAGTATTGAACCAGCCAGCTACCTCAAATCCTCGAGATTCTTTATCTCTTAAGAGGTCTAAAATTGGTTCATGGATTGGAATAGGAATATCGCCTGTAACATTTCGTGTAATTCCTGTTGATACTTCATAAACAAACAAATTACGTTCAACGTCATCCGCATCATAACCAACTACATATTTGCCTCCCGATGAAAAATTAGCCCTGCTAAGAGGTAATTGTTTCCTCAAACCATTTGCTGTAGCCAAAATGGTGGTCCCAGAGGCCTGTTTATTCCAATAACGCTCTGATTGTTCTCCTGTTCTGGAAGTTAAAAGGACATAGCCATCTGTTCTACCTTTGGTAGCAAAAAAAGTCTCGTTTCTCTGTTGAATATGACTAATGCGAATAGGGTCGTCTAAATTAACAACTGCCAAGTAAAAGGAATTATTAAACTCCACTTCATGTAATTGCTGAGTTTGTAATTTAACATCCCTATAGCTCCAGATATTTATAGGTACTACGTTTGATTTTCGCTTTATAATTTGCTTTTGTTTTAGCTGTATGAATAATTTTCGACCGTCTTTACTAAAATTACTGATGGCAGCTAATTCCATACTTTCCCCTATACCAGCAGATTGATTATTTACTAGTTGAGTTGCCATGTTATCACTGGAAATATAATACCAGATAGTTTTATCTCTTTCCTTTTTCGGAGAGTTTACCTGGATATCTTCACTGTCTGTAAGAAACGCCAAGTGTTTTGCTTCAGAATCTAATAGCATTTTCGTGACGTTCTTTCCTTTCCAAACTGTCTTTAATTCGTTTGTGGACAAGTTGACCCATTGTATCGATGAGATCATGCCATTTTTAGGGTCAGGAAGCGTGTTTAACACCATGATATTTCCATCTTCACTTAAGACATAATTTGCTACATTTTTATATATGCTATGTGTCCCTGTTATCAAATTACGAAGCATCAATTCCTTTTCCGGGTTGTTTATTTTGCAAGCAAGCCATTCTATACCGGCCTGCATAAATAACTGGAAGGACAGTACTCCATTGATGAATTCCTTATTCCCGTTTTGAAGTTTCAACAAGCTAAGGCTATCTCTTGATTGCATATACAAAACTTGTCGACTATCATTGGTGAATAACGCTTTCTGGATCCCAGGTAATGTTATTTTCCAATCTCCTGTCAATGCATGTATCATTAAAGTATTGCTCTTAATGGGGATATTTTTTACGGAATACATTACATATTTCCCGTCATTGCTAATTGCAACATTGAGATCCTGGATTATCGGCCAGTTAAAAAAGGCAGTAGTATCTACTGGAGGTTTGGATTCGGACATGAGAGCGGAGGGTATGTTCCCGTTTTGGTGAGTCATAGTTTGAGAAACACCCTCCCTTGTATAAAAGGCAATAATCGCCCATAGCAAAATATATTTCATAACAAGTTTTATTGAAAAATAAAAACTGATTTTTTTAGTGGTAACAGCCGGGGGAAAGCGAACTTAATATTCGTAATGACCCGGCCAACTACAGGTATCAGCCTATAGCGTACCGGCTTTTTTGTTTAAAAATTTGGTTTCGATGAACTGTAGGCATGCCGAGGGTTAACTCAAGCAGGCTTGCAGTTCAATAATTTTAGTTTGATACTGGTAAATCAGGATGCAGGAACCAGGGCTTTCCAGTTCTGCGGTAGCAACTCTTTGATGCGTGATGCCGGATGTGTTGGCATTACTGTTAATACATGCTTGAGCCATTCATAAGCATTTACATCATGCAGCTTACAAGTTGCAAACAGCGAGTAAATGATTGCTGCGTTTTGTGCAGCTTCATGTGATCCGGCGAACAAGTAATTATTTCTGCCAAGTGCAATGGGCCTGATGCTGTTTTCAATCAGGTTGGTATCCATCAACAGCATTCCATCAGTTAAGTACATGCTTAACTGTTTTTCTCTTTCAGAAAAATAGGCCATTGCTTTTCCAATCGGGCTTCGTAGTGTGGTGAGTTTTGGTATTTCGTCTCGCACCCATGTTTTTAATTCATCGAAGATGGGCATTGATTTTTCTTCACGTAATATCTTTCGTTCATCAAAGCTCAGATTCATTTCTTTGCAATAACTCTCTACTCCATACAACTTGCTATAAAGCATCAATGCATGTTCTGCTCTCTTTTTATCCGTGAACATCGCTTCGAAGAACTTTCTTCTTGCATGTGCATTGCAACATACATGTGTCACTCCTTGCAACGATCCAAAATGTTTATATACATTATAACCATCTGTGTGCAGGTAACCTTTGTTGCAACACTGGTCTTGCATGTTTATTACCTCTTCCTTTTTGATATTCGAAAAAAACAAGTTTGTCAACCGGGTTGCAATAGGCTCACATGTAACCAGTGTGCGATTTTTTGCCTTTTCCTTTTTCACTATCCAAAACAGTTATCCCAGTTTCATCGGCCATCATATAACCACAAGCTGGATGTACAATTGCTTTTCTGTGTTCATCATACAGTGCCGTAAGACTTCTGCAGGTACCATTGATCCAGTCTCCGATTGTGTTCTCATTTATAATAATGCCAATTGAAGAGAACTTTTGCTTCTGACGATGGATCGGCATGTGCCACATATACTTCTCTGTTGTTACATGTGCTTTCAGCGATGGCGCGGCTATGCTCTTATCTTTTTCTTCTGGTAATGCTGCGATGAAGAACTCTGTTGAACCAACTTCTTTACTGTGCTTGTATTTGTATCTGCGGTAAACAGTAGCGAAGATTTTTGCAGGATCATATTCCAGTTGCTCCGTTTCTATTGTATCAAACATTTCTGCATCTTCAGGAAGATTATCCGGATGCATATCAATATAC
The DNA here is from genome assembly GCA_946479055.1 of uncultured Bacteroidota bacterium. The sequence goes on from CAMLEX010000512.1 coordinate 4,218, forward strand.
TTGCGTTCGATGTGTGCAGGGATTTGATTTCTTCCCGGATGTTTTTGCTTTTCTGTTTTCTGCCTGGTGTATTCAGCTATTCTTTTTCCATCATTGATATTACATGCTTCAACCACTTCTGCATCGAGCTCCAGTAATAATTG
>CAMLEX010000513.1 GCA_946479055.1 uncultured Bacteroidota bacterium
AGATGCTGGGTCGCCTAATATTTTCCCCTTTAATCTTTCATTACAATAATAAACGCCGATCATTCCTGCTATAAGGAAAACAAGGAGCAGAAAGGCGTTGATCTTATTGGTTTGCTTTCTTGATCTTTCTTCGCCCCGCATTATAGCCACATACTCACTGGCTTTGGCAATCTGAAAAGTGATCAGAAAACCAAGTACCAGGATCGCTATGATGAAAAAAGTTTGCATAATCTATATTCAATTATAAATTCCAAATAAAAATCTTATTCTTCAATTTTTTTTTCTACTATTCAATTTCTTAAACAAGTACAGATAGGGCATGCCCTGTATCTCCTTATGTATGATGTATTATACTTTCTTTTATAAACGGATGGTTTTTTGCAAGCAATGGCCATTTTGCCAACGTTCTTCCGGTTACAAACATGATCAACCCTACAAATCCCAATGCGATACCCAAATCATATACAATCATGGGTACATGATCCGGTGAGGGGCTGGGGAATACCATCTGGAAAAAATCCAGCCAGTGACCAAAAAGGATCAGTATTGCCATAAACGTTATTGTTGTATAATTTCTTTTGGCATCCCGGCTCATCAATATCAATATCGGGGCGACGAAATTAATAATGAACATCAGCCAGAATATACCGCTATAAATACCCTCTGCTCTAGGCTTGAAATAAACTGTTTCTTCCGGAATATTAGCATACCATATCAGCATGAACTGCGAGAACCACAAATAGGTCCAGAAAATAGAAAAAGCAAACATGAATTTTCCAAGATCATGCAGGTGTTCATTGTTCGCATATTCCAGGTAGCCATTGTTTTTAAGATATACCACAAACAAAGTGATCAAAGCGATACCGGCAACAAATGTACTGGCAAATGTGTACCAGCTATACATGGTGCTGTACCAATGAGCATCAATACTCATCAACCAGAGCCAGGGTATAGATGATAATACGGTTAAGGCAAAAACAACAAGGAACAATGCGGCCCATACAGTATTTGTCCAGATATATTTCTTTCCCTCTTCTTTCGACTGCACCGGATTGTTATCCAGCATACGGGAACGCTGTCTCATTTTCCAACCCAAGACGGACCACAAAACGATTGTCAATACTGTTACTACTGCAAAAAACCCTTTATTCAAAAATCCTGCTTTATGCAAAAGAGTAGGATCATGTTTTACATGTTCTGCATTGGTCCAATGATATATTTCATGATTACCACTAAATGCAATAGCTAATAATATAGCACCGCAAATAACGCCGATAACAGGCACACAGGCAGAAACCGCTTCTGATACCCGGCTGAACGCCCATTGAAATCCGCCCCATCCCAGTGTGGTAGCACATATAAAGAACATAGCAGCATTTACTACCAATAAAAAGTAGACGCTGTTTTGCAACAGGCTACCCCAGAATCTTGCCTGTTGGTGAGGATCGCTTTTAGATCCTGCAGTTACATACAAACCAATTATAGCGAGTACCCCTATCACCATCAATGCAATGGATAGTGTGTTATATTTCTTTGGCACTATATATTTTTCCCGGATTGACATCAGCATTCATTTATTTTCTTGATCAAAATCTTATTTCGTTTTTGCAACAGTGGCGCTATCAACAGCTGGTTTTGCAGTACTGTCTGTTGTTGGTGTTCCCGCCGGAAACTGTTTTGATTTTATATACGCTATCACTTCCCAGCGTTGTTTTGTATTTAACTGTGAAGCATAACTACCCATCTGTCCTTTACCATACGTCACAGAATGAAACATCGTTCCTTCCGGCATTGCCTTCATAGCTGCATCCATAAAATTTTTCGGTGCTGCAGTGAAAGGACCGTTTCCACCATTGAATAAGGGACCGTTGCCATCTAATTTAGGTCCATGACAAATACCACAATTAACCAGGTATAATCTTTCTGCTTCTTTCATATTTACTGATCCCGGTATCAAGGGGGTTTTTACACCTGCAGATTGCGCATAACCTACGGAATCATTTTTTAAACTATAGGCCATCATATCACCCCGGGCAATGGTTCCTTCCACTGGGCGACCTGTATAATGCGCTTCGCCTTGTACTGCGGAAGCTTTCAATCTTTCTTGTGCCGGTGCATAAGTTTCATAAGCGTTACTATAAGCCATATCCGGCATATAAGCTCTGCCCGGGCTACGGCGTGTATCATCGCAGCTGATCAATGCAACCGCAAGAACTACACATCCTGTTATGACTACTACTTTTTTTATCATCAAGCTTCTTTTAAAAATTCAATATTCATAAACCATTTTCAAACTGAGCACCTCGTACTTCTCACTTTTCACTTCTCACTCTTAATGTGCTGCTACTTCTTTTTTCCTTTCAAAACGTACTGTTTCCTTATCATATCTTCCTAACCACCATCCTGTTTCTTTATATTGTACCGATACGTCTTTGGCACCGATGCCGCTTAAAAAAGCTATTGCCTCTTCTTCATTTGTTTTATCCGTGCATTCCAGTGCCATTACAAACGTATCGTCAGTTGATCTTGGATTAAAATGATCTTTCTTCACAAAAGGAGCCATCTGGCAAAGCCAGCAAAATGTCAACACCATCCCTATTGAGGCAAAGAGAACCGTCAATTCAAAAGTGATAGGTATCCATGCCGGCAAAGAAAAGAACGGCTTACCACCAAAGTTTAATGGCCAGTCAACGCTTAATGCCCAGGTAATAAAACCTAGTGCAGTAGCTGTTCCGGTTATACCATAAATAAACCCGGCAACGTGCAGGCTGGTATCACGCAGTCCCATTTCCTTATCCAAACCGTGTATAGGAAACGGTGTGAACACATCGTGAATTTTGTATCCGGCCCGGCGTACTTTTTTTACAGCGGGAAACAAAACCGCTTCGTCGTAAAAATTGCCAACTATAAATTTTTTTACACTCATTGTGTTTAGCTTTTAGCTATGGGCTTCGCTCCGCCGGTTGGCAGAAAGAAACCCAAAATCAGATATTCGTTTATGTTACGCCAGCTCGTAGCTCAAAGCTTACGGCTCGCAGCTTCCCTCTTACAGTCCGTGATCATGTGAATGCTTATGCCCAAACTCCTCAATTGTCTCTGCTTCAACTTCCACCATTTTCTCTTTATAATTTTCACCGTTTTTCTTCAATATATGTTTGATCTCAGCTATTGCGATAACCGGGAAAAATTTGGAGAAAAGGAAATAGCAGGTAAAGAACAAACCAAACGTTCCCATGTAAAAACCGATCTCCCAGATAGTAGGTGTATAATATGTACTCCAGGAACTAGGCAGGTAATCACGATATACGGAAGTAACGATGATTACAAAACGTTCGAACCACATACCGATATTTACCAATATACTCATGAAGAAAGTAACCAGCAGGTTCCTTCTCATTTTCTTGAACCAGAATATCTGTGGAGATAACACGTTACATCCCATCATGATCCAGTAACTCCATCCATAAGGACTGTTCAGGTTCACACGGTTTTCTTTAAATGCGAACCACTCATAATCTACATGGCTATACCATGCCATAAACAACTCTGTGAGATAAGCAATACCTACGATAGAACCCGTAAGGATGATTACTTTATTCATCACCTCTATATGTTCGATCGTAATATATTCCTCCAGTGCCAATACTTTTCTTGTCACCAGCAAAAGCGTTTGCACCATCGCAAAACCGGAGAATACCGCTCCCGCAACAAAGTAAGGAGGGAAGATAGTGGTATGCCATCCCGGAACTACTGAAGTAGCGAAGTCAAAAGATACTATCGTGTGAACTGATAATACAAGTGGCGTACTTAAACCCGCCAGTACTAATGAAAGAGCTTCATGTCTTTGCCAGTGCTTGGTAGAACCCGTCCATCCGAATGCGGCTACACCATAAAACATTTTTCTCCATTTCAGTTTAGCCCTGTCACGAAGCGTAGCAAGATCAGGCAATAAACCGGAATACCAGAACAATAAGGATACAGTGAAATAAGTGGAAATCGCAAATACGTCCCACAAAAGAGGTGAGTTAAAATTCACCCATAAAGGGCCGCGGGTATTGGGATAAGGCAAAGTAAAGAAAGCTGTCCACACACGACCCATGTGCCAGATAGGAAACTGGCCCGCACACATTACCGCAAAGATTGTCATCGCTTCCGCCGCACGGTTTACACCTGTTCTCCATCCCTGGCGGAATAATAATAAGATAGCAGAGATCAATGTACCGGCGTGACCAATACCCACCCACCATACGAAGTTGGTAATATCCCAACCCCAACCGATGGTTTTATTCAGGTTCCATACTCCGACACCGAAATAGATCTGCCAGAACACTGAAAATGCGCCGAAGCC
>CAMLEX010000514.1 GCA_946479055.1 uncultured Bacteroidota bacterium
ATGGGATTATTTTGAACCGAAAGATAAATGGGAGAAGCCAGCTCAGTAAAAAATATAATTTGTCGTAATAAAGTCTGTTTAATAAAAAGTATTGTACAAAAAAAAGACTTATCTGCCAACTATTGACTGTGGACAGTATACGTTTCTCATTTCAACAATTGATAAGCTACCCAACTAAAGATATACGCAAGCCCCGTCATGTATATTAATTGTATGATAGGCCATTTCCAGCTCCGGGTTTCTCTTTTTACAATAGCCAATGTACTCATGCATTGCATAGCAAAAACATAAAACAACATTAAAGAAACACCGGTGGCTAATGAGTAAACAGGTGTGCCATCTGAGCGAACAGCGGCTCGCATCTTTTCTCGTAGCGGCCCTTCATTTTGATCATCACCAACACTGTATAAAGTTGCCATAGTGCCTACAAACACTTCTCTTGCTGCAAAAGAAGTGACAAGAGCAATACCAATTTTCCAGTCATATCCCAGTGGTTGAATAACGGGTTCAATAGCCCTTCCCATTAATCCCACATAAGAGTTTTCCAGTTTGGCATTGCCATATTGGTATACAATCTGGGTTGTATCTGCGGCTGGTTTTGCCAGCGATTGTTCATATTGCAATGTAGCCTGGTGCATCTTTTCTTTTGGACCATATGAACTCAATGCCCAAAGAATAAGGCTGATTACCATAATGATCTTTCCTGCATCTACTACAAATATTTTCGCTTTGCTCCACATTGTATGCCATACATTTTTCCATCGCGGGGAGCGGTAAACAGGTAATTCAAGAATAAAAAAACTTCTCTCTTTTATTTTAATAAACCATTTGGCCACATACGAAACGACCAATGCCATTACAAAACCAAGAAAATATAACCCCAGCATTACTAATCCCTGCAGCCCGATGAAACCAAATAGATAGGTTTTGGGAATAACAAGGCCAATCAAAATGGCATATACTGGTAACCTGGCCGAACAACTCATCAATGGGGTGATCAATATGGTCAGCAATCTTTCTTTTCTGTTCTCAATATTTCTTGCACTCATCACAGCTGGAATAGCACAGGCGAAACCGCTGATCATTGGCATTACGCTTTTTCCATTCAATCCTACACTGCGCATCAGCCGGTCGGTCAGAAAACTTATCCTCGCCATATAACCCGTATCCTCGAGTACAGTGATAAGACCAAAAAGAATAGCGATCTGTGGTACAAACATGACGATACCACTTAGTCCCGCCACGATACCATTTATAAATAGATCCGTCCAATTATTTGCCGGTAATACTGAAGAAAGCCATCCGCTTAATGCGGCAAACCCATTGTCAATCCAATCCATCGGATAGCTGGCTAAAAAGAAAACACTTTGAAATAATATAAACAAAACAGCCAGTAAGATCAGGTAACCCCAGCGACGATGCAACAGTACATTGTCAAGTTTTTCTGTAAACAAAGACTTTTGCAAAGGATCTGGCTCTGATACCGCCAACTGCATAATATGTTTGATCCGGCTATAGCGCTGTAATATTTCTTCCGCCTGTGTTTTAGTAGGATTGAATTTATTTTTTTGTTCAATACTTTCAATCTTGCTCTGGACAGATTCGCTCAACCCGAAAGATTCATGGTTGATCAGGTAATGAATAGCTGTGTAATCGCTTAAGTGCGGTAGCTGATGTTTCAGTTCCTCTACTGCAGTGGCAGCAAAGGCTTTGTTATCAATAAAATCATTGATTGGCGGCTTATACAAACTTTGAGCAGTTTGTTCAATTGCCTTTTTTAGTTGAGCAATACCTTTTTGTTTTCTTGGATTAACAGCTATCACTGGCACTCCCAATTCACGTTCCAGCTCGGCGATATCGATTTTGATCCCTTTATTATTGGCAATATCCATCATCGTCAGAACGATAACGACTGGAACCTTAAGATCAATTAACTGTGTGCAAAAAAGCAGGTTGCGCTTCAGGTTACTGGCATCTGCTACGGCTACCACCACATCGGCTTTTAATTCATCCTGGTTTAAAAGCACTTTATAGCTTACCCATTCATCAAGACGACGTGGATATAGACTATAAGAACCTGGAAGATCAATTATCTCTGCTTCCCCGGTTGATAATAAGGTTGTGCCGGTTTTTTTGTCAACAGTAACACCCGGAAAATTTCCCACTTTTTGTTTCAGACCGGTCAGATAATTGAACAAAGAGCTTTTGCCACTATTGGGATTGCCAACTAACGCTATATGTAATCTTCTTTTTTCCAATTTTTAAGGAGTGCAAAAATAAACACCGGGAACAAGAATATTTTACGAATTGCGATTTTATGACAAACCAAAAGGTTAAATGTTCTTTTCAGCCTAATTTTAGATAATTAACTCATAAGTTAAATCTCAAACAAAAACGCTCCCGGTTACCTTTGTGATTCAAATCAATTTCCGTGTCATGAATAGCTTACCTATAAAACTGATTGCCCCTGTATTACTATTGGCTGCCATTGCTTCCGCTCAAAAAATAAAAAAAGAAGATAAATTCATTCTTACTAATTTAAAAGCTCATATTTCTTACCTGGCCGATGACAAACTGGAAGGGAGACGGACTGGTAGTAATGGTGAAAACCTGGCGATGGAATACATCACTAATCAGTTTAAAACAATTGGCATAACACCAAAAGGAACCGAAGGTTACTATCAGCCCTTTGAAATTAATGAAGGCAAGCAGATTGGCGACAGCACTGTTTTTATTATAAATGAAACCGCTTTAAAAGCAGGAACCGATTTTTTCCCTTTTCTTTTTAGTGCAGAAAAAAAAGTGGAAGCTTCACCTGCTATCGCTTTGCAGGAACCGGAGATGCCCTGGTTTTTTGATCTGAAAGAAATAGTGGATGAAAATAAAGCCAATCCACATTTTGACCTGGTTGAGTACATTAAAAAAAATTCAAAAAAAGCATATGACAGGGGCGCAACTGCAGTAGTACTATTTAATACATCCGACGATGATGATAAACTTGCATTTAATCCAAAAGATAAATCAGAGAAACTGGCTATTCCTGTTGTTTATATTAATAAAGAAGCGGCAAAAAAATATCTGAATGATGCAACAGCAACATTGAACATAAAACTGAACGTTGATATTGACGAGAAAAAAAGAACAGGCCATAATGTGATCGGCTATATGGATAATGGTGCAGCGACAACAGTAATAGTAGGAGCACATTTCGATCATTTAGGTTATGGTGAAGATGCCAATTCCTCGTTAAGCACCGGAGAAAGGCTGATACATAACGGCGCCGATGATAATGCCAGTGGAACGGCTGCATTAATAGAACTGGCAAGAATTTTAAAAGCGAGCAAAGCAAAAAGCAACAACTATCTTTTCATCGCTTTTTCAGGAGAGGAACTTGGTTTGTTTGGTTCAAAATATTTTACAGAAAACCCAACTATCGATCTGAAAGCGATAAATTATATGATCAACATGGATATGGTAGGGCGCTTGAATGATAGCACCAAAACATTAGCGGTCGGCGGATATGGTACCTCACCCCAATGGGCTACTGTTATTAATGCACAGGATAAAAAATTGCCTTTTATAATAAAAATAGATTCAAGCGGCAGCGGCCCCAGCGATCATACTTCTTTTTATCGCAAAGACATTCCTGTATTGTTTTTTTTTACCGGTCAGCATAAAGATTATCATCGGCCTGGCGATGATGCCGACAAAATCAACTATGAAGGAGAACTTAAGATCATTAACTATATCAACACTATTATAAATAATCTCAACAAACAAAATAAAAAACTTGCATTTCTTAAAACCAGGGAAGTTCAGTCAGGTATGTCTTCTTTTAAAGTAACGCTGGGCATTATGCCTGATTATACATTCAGCGGTGCCGGTGTGAGAGCCGATGGCGTATCGGATGGCCGCCCGGCGGCAAAAGCAGGATTGAAAGCTGGTGATGTTATTGTTTCACTCGGGGAGAATATTGTGAGTTCTATGGAAACATATATGCAGGCCTTGAACAAATTCAATAAAGGCGATAAAACGAAAGTGAAATATAAAAGAGGAAACAAAACCCTGGAGTCAGAGATACAGTTTTAAATAATTTGAAAAAAACATTATAGTGTCTGAACGTAGCCTGAAATTATCTATTAATAATCATGACCTGGCGGAAGCCTTTTTTGAAGATACCCGGCTGTTGGGCATTATGGCGCCGGTAAAAGATTACCAGTTTTGCTGGCAGCTAAACAGCCTGATGGGTATGGATTTTCGCATCAATCATGAAATAGAGATAGGCCTGAAAAAAAAGAAGCGGGATTATTTCTTTTCCATTTTTGAATACCGGG
>CAMLEX010000515.1 GCA_946479055.1 uncultured Bacteroidota bacterium
CAGAGGATGGTGGTTACCAACCGGCGGCGGCGGTGGCTGGTCATCTGGAGGGGGAGGTGGAGGCTGGTCCGGTGGTGGCGGTGGCTTTGGGGGATTTGGCGGCGGTAGTGGCGGCGGAGGTGGTGCAAGTGGTAGTTGGTAAATTCCTGTGCTTTACAAGAAAATAAAAAATTGAAAAGCTTCTCATAAGAAAGCCATCCGCCGCGGCGGATGGCTTTTAACTTTAAAACTCAAAACTTTTCTCAGAACCCTTTCTTTTCTTCTTCCGGTAATTTTGATTTAATATAATTTACCTGCTCCGTTAAGCCTGCATTAGTATCATCAATTTTCAATGCTTCACTTTTACTTGCTAAAATACCTTTCAATATCATACCGTTCAGATAAGGATCGGTTTGTGATTTCAGAGCATCAGGTATGTCATCCCTGAATTTTGTTAATTCGTCAATTCCTTTTTTGAATTTTTCTGTGTTCTTAAGTGCTCCCAGGTACGTAGCCAGGTTGTTTACCGCTGAGAATCTTGATTGTAAAGAAAGTTTATTGAAATCCCCAAGCACTTTATCAAACATAGTTTCGTCACCTGATTTGGCAATTACTCCTGTAATAGCATTTTCCAGCAAGCCTTTGGCTGGTTTGCCAGACATTTGCTTAGCGAACGTCAATGCTGCGGATTCGTCTGTTTTACTTAATGCTGTCAGCGCATTCCCCGCAACAGTATAAGATGAGTCATTCAGAGCCGATTTGAATAAAGAAACATAGTCTGCCTTTTTATAATTGCCTAATGCATTTATAGCATCGCCTCGTACAGTTGAATATTTATCATTTTTTGCAAGATGTAAGAGTGAGGATTCAACAGCCGTTTTAATATTCTCTTTTTTCAAGTCCAGTCTATTAATAGCAAAACTTCTGAGGCCTTTATTTTTGTCGGTTAATGCGAGTTTCAAAAGCTCAACAGCTTTGCTTTCGTCCTGGTTTTTAGAAGCAAAATCTATTGCTTCTCTACGATCCATATAATTGCCTGCATATTTATATTGATGAATAAAATTATCAAGGGTCTTATTATCTCTTTTTGCCCATAAAAGAATTTTATCTCCATCTGCATTTATAAGGTCAGGGCGTTGTGTATAGTTGAAGCTAAAGCTATCCACTGCATTGTTTGCCCATACATTATAACGAACTTTCTTAGAACCATTATAGATGTCAATTGCTAATGGCAGCCTGAATATTTTTCCGGATTTCTGTGTTTGTTTTACTATTACTATCGCTTTACCAGCAGCATCGTCATACACATAATCAATTTCAACAGTCGGATGACCGCTGCCAAAATACCATTGATTAAAATACCAGTTCAGATCACGGCCCGTTACTTCTTCAAATGCTAGACGTAGTTGATGCGCTTCGGCAGATTTGAATTTATTGGTAGTCAGGTAAAGATTTATTGCTTTGAAAAAAGCTTCATCTCCAACATGATTGCGAAGCATATGCAGGATACGGCCTCCTTTATTATAGCTCACTGCATCAAACATGTCTTCTTTATCCTTGTAATGAAAACGCACAAGATCTTTATTCTGGCTGCTACTTTGCAGATAGCCTTGCATATCACTATAGTTCTGCGCATCACCTGCATCTTTACCATATTTATATTCATCCCACAATGTTTCACTATAGTTGGCAAAAGATTCATTGAGTGTAAGGTTGCTCCAGCTTTCAGTAGTAACATAATCACCAAACCATTGATGAAATAACTCATGGGCAATGGTGCTTTCCCAGTTATTGCCATCTATTAATTCTCTCGCATCTTGTTGAGCACTTTCCTGGTGAAGTGTCGCGGTAGTATTTTCCATAGCGCCGGCAACAAAATCTCTACCGGTGATCTGCGAATATTTTATCCAGGGATATTCTACGCCGGTAATTTTAGAGAAGAAGGTCATCATTTCCGGCGTATTACCAAATATCTTTTTGGCAACAGGTGCATATTCTTTTTCTACATAATAATTTACTTCTTTTCCTTTCCACGAATCCTTAATTATGGCATAATCTCCAACGCCAAGGAAAAAAAGATAAGGAGCATGTGGCAGATCCATTTTCCAGTAATCACTCCTGGTACCATCCGCATTCTTTTTTTGTGAAACTAATTTTCCATTGCTAAGAGTTACATATTTATTGTCAACGGTAACAGTTAATTCTTGTGTTGTCTTTTGATTGGTTTTATCAATTGTAGGAAACCAGGCTGAACTTGATTCTGTCTCACCTTGTGTCCATATTTGAGTAGGTTTATCTTTTTCTTCTCCCTTTGGATTAATAAAATACATTCCTTTTATACCCAGCATTTGATTTTTTGCGTATTTCTCTTCAAACTCATCCGGCTTAGCTATATAATCGACACAGATAGTATAGCTATCATTGGCTTTATATGTTTTATCCAGTTGTATCCGTAGCTGCCAGTCATCGTATGTATATTTAAGCGGAGTATACTTTCCATTTTTTACTAAGGTCAGCTTTTTAATTTCCATCCCTTTTGCATCCAGGGTTAGTGTATCTGTGGGATAAAAATGAGGTTTCAAAGTAAGCCATGCTTTTCCATACAGGTATGATTTACTGAAATCAGGGTTTACTTCAAGTTTTGTATGTACCAGGTCATTGATACGGGTAGCTGTTTCCCTGTAATTTTTTTTCCAGGACGTATCTACAGATTCCATCATCTCCGGTTGAGCAAAAATCATCTTCACCGAACATAATAAAAGGACAAGCACGACTAACAACTTATTCATATATTTTATTTAAGTCGGCAAATTTAGAATAAGTCATAGTCACTGTTAAGCGAAATGGGATAGAAGGTTAAGACAATTAACAAGTTGTTATAGCGTTATTTTGAATAATTTTGGCATACAATCAATTTTCGAAATGAAAAGCTTTGTTTGTTGTTTAATCTTACTTGTATCTTGCCTGGAGTCTTTTTCCCAGAAGACATATTTTATTTATATACAGTCGGAAACTGAGCATCCTTTTTTTGTACAGATCAATGAGAAAACTTACGGTTCAACGGCCTCCGGTTATCTCATCTTATCAAAGCTGAAGGATAGCAGTTATAGTTTTAAAGTAGGATTTCCACAAAATAAGTGGCCTGATCAACGATTCTCGATGGATATAAAATCGAGAGATCGTGGTTTTTTACTTAAAAATTTTGGTGAGAAAGGCTGGGGATTGTTTGATTTGCAGACGATGGGGGTACAGATGTCTGTTGAAAACCCTGTAGATAAAGCCGGAAAGAGTGAAATGAGGGAAGTCTCAGCTTTTACAAACATACTTTCAAAGGCTGCAAATGATCCCTCGCTTAAAGACAAGCCTGTTTTCGCTGTAAATAAAAAAGAAGAGAAAGTGCCAATTTCTCAACCTGCACTAAAAGAAGAACCGATTGCTTTAAAAGAACAGCCTGTAGTCGATTCTGTCAGTGCATCTGAACCCATAACAAAAAAAGAGGAACTACCCGTTGCTGTCAAAGAAGAACTACCTCAAAAAGAAACCCCGCCGGTTATTGTCAAAGAAAAAACCATAAAGACAGAACCTTCCCCGGTTTTAGTTAAAGAACAAGTGATTCCCCAAAGGGAAGAAGAAATAAAAGCTACTCCAGAGCGGGAATATAAAAAGTCTGTAGTAGTAAAAAAATCAGAAAGCTCTACTACTGAAGGTTTTGGCATAACCTTCGTTGATGAATATCCAGACGGTCAAAAGGACACTATTCAAATCATTATTCCAAACCAAACATCAATACTGGCCAATATGGATGGTCAGCCAGAGGACGAAAGCACGTTTATTGATGTGAAAGAACTGCCGGGACAGGATAAATTATCCGGTACAAAGAATATTGCTAATAATAACTGTTCATCCGTTGCTTCAGAAAATGATTTCCTCAAACTTCGTAAGAAGATGGTTGGACAAAAGACAGATGATTCCATGATTAATGAGGCTGAAAAGGTGTTTAAAGCAAAATGTTTTACAATAGAACAGGTAAAGAACCTTGGCAACTTATTTCTCAATGAGGCCGGTAAGTTTCAATTTTATGAGGCGGCATACCCCCACAGTAGCGACAGAGATAATTTTACTGTCTTGCAAGCCGAATTTAAAGATAATTATTTCATTCACAGATTTAAGAACCTGGTTAAAGCAGGAAACTTGTAGATTGCTGATCGCCGCATTTCAGCAAATAACTCCCATTCAACAATCATTTAACTGTAAATAATGCTCCGCTATTTTCTTGAAGTCTCGTATAAAGGCACCAATTACAGCGGATTTCAATCTCAGAAAAATGCTAATAGTATACAGGAAGAAGTA
>CAMLEX010000516.1 GCA_946479055.1 uncultured Bacteroidota bacterium
GGCTAAGTGATAAAAATATAACTCGTCTTTTTATTATCACACTATCACTTTTTGCAATTTTTACAGTTGGGCTGTTTCATTACGGGTATTCTTACAATGTTATCATCCTTTTGCTTATTCCCGGTGTGATAACCGCGGGGTTGTACCGCTATGCCAAAAGAAATTTCTCCGATATATTATATTATTTCGTATTGGATGGTTTGATGGCCTTTTCATCTCTGTTCACTCTTCTTTTCTAACCCGCAAACATTTAAAATAAGTTTAATACAGTGACTAATTAAATCGCTTCAATTTTGTGAACAAATTATTGCGAGAACAACATTCTTAGCACAGAAATTGATATACGAAGTATTCATACTGATCAGTTATGCAAATACATTTCACCAAAGTGGTTCATTTCACCCGCCTGATTAAAGCCGGCGGTCGTCTTAGAGAGTTTAATTTCAGGAAATTGCGGCAGCTGGAGGAAGAAATATTTTCAGTAGATACCGTTGATGACCGTGGAAACAGGATACTTTTCTATATGCGTAAGGACAATAACTCCAACTGGAGCATTTCGCCACAACCATTACCAACCTGGGTAGTGGAAAATGAAGCTAAACTTAACGAGCATATCCTGGACGAATTGCAACGTCACTAAATTTTTTGTAAGCAGCCGGGCACATACAGCATTTATTATATTGCATTGATTTCGGTCAATGATAATAAATGCTTGTTTATTAAAAACGCTTTTCTATTTCTCTTCTTAATTGCAACGGCTTGTACGAGCAGTAAATAAAGAATCTTTGGTGAAAGCAAGGCTAACTTTAAAACTTAGAACTTCAAAACGTTGCCCGCACTAGTTTTCATTTTCCCTGAACCGTTTTTCGATAACAGATAGCTCGTCATCTTTTAAAGAAGAGGTCTCTTTTAATACTTTTACAAAATGAGCTACTTCTTTTTCGCTGGCAGGACAGCCGGTATTATCGCCCGATTCCAATCCACCGCCATCAGGCCGAAGTTTAGAATCAGCTAACAGCTTACCATTTTTATCAAATATCAGCCAGTAAGGAATTCCTTTCTCATCCCCTTTATATTTTTTTAGTAAATCCAAAGCCCCGGGATTCTCCAGGTTTTCTTTCCCCTTAGATTCATATACCACCAAATGCCGGATTACATAATTATCAGTAAAGAATTTCTTAACGGAATTGTCATTCATGGCCGTGTCCATTTTATGACACCAACCACACCATGAAGCATGAAATAAAACAAAAACATTCTTGTTTTCTTTAGCCGCTACACTACCGGCTTCCTTCAATATGGCATCAGCCGGTTCAGGTGACTGGCTTTTACCAACGATTGATAAAAAAAGAAACCCTGTTAGTAAAAGTGCAGAAGCCTTCATAAATGTTTTTATTGTTTAAAGATAAAGTATCTCCTTTACCATCTTAATAGCAAATCGTTAATATTCTTTTTTATATGCCGGGAAAATAAAATCTTTGCCCCGCAAAACAATTTCGACCACTGTCATCTGTCAACTATCAACTGTCATCTTATCCATGGTTCAAGCTTATAATTTTTTAGCCGCCTGGCAATTGTTTCCTGAAAAGGGAATTTATGAACAGGGTGAAAGACCCAAAAGCGGTATCTATAAAATTGAATCGCCAGAGGGAAAAAAGGAACTGATCATTTATCATAATTGGGTGACACTGGAAAACCAGGCTCTTTCATCACAATACCATGTCATTGCCAATGGAGAATTAAATCCATTTGCACAACATGATCTGGCCGACCAGGTACAGGTAAATTTTATTGATAGTATCAGCTTTGAAATTCACTTTTATAAAAAAGGTGAAGTTGTCCTGCATATTGTACATGAGATCATGCCCAATGGTTACCTTAAGATCATTCAGCAAGGAATAAAAGAGGATGGAACAAAATATATCAACACGGAACAGTATCATAAACAACTTAGCGTACTCCCCTACTCTGCTTCCGTTTCCGGCGCCGTTATAAAAGCCAATGAGGAAGGAATGATCAAACACAAGGCGCTGACGGCAATGGAAGAACAAACGAATATGCAGTTGCAACAGATCCGTAAACAGATTGAGTTGCTGGCATTGCAGGCACAGGAAATACAAAAAAGAAAGGAATTATCGCTGATGATTTATAGCGCCAAACTTTCTTTCAAACCCAATATCGGTCAGGTCTATTTTTTATACGAGAAAAATGATGGCAGCCATACTCTATCTTTGGTTTCGCCAAAGGAATGGGGTGCAAGCGGGCCTTTTAAAAAATTTATAGCAGGTGTAAAGTTGTTGGCGGATCATACATGGATGGAGTTGTGAGGAAGTTTATGTTTAGACGTTTGAGGGTTGATAGTTTTTAAAAGTTGAATATTCCTTATTGTTTGTAAAATGCGTTTGTTTGTAATTCATTAGTTATATTTTATCTATGAATAAAAATTTGAATTATCCTTTGCAAGTAAGCAAAAGTAATATAGCCGGGAAAGGAGCTTTTGCATTAAAAGCTATTCCCGCTAAAAAGAAGCTTGGCAATATGGGTGGTGAAATAATATCCTATAAAGAAGCACAGAAAAGAGTGAAGAAACAACCGGGTAATGTGTTATTCATGGTTGAATTTGATCATGAAGATATTGCTCTTGATGCAAGTATTAACAGCAATGAATTAAGATTTATTAATCATTCCTGCGATCCGAATACGTATATGCGCAGGGCTTATCAAAAAGTTGAATTCTATACGCTGCGGCAAGTGAAAAAGGGAGAAGAACTGACCTGTGATTATGGAGAAACACATCATGATGGCAAACTTCCTTGTAAATGCGGGGCTGCTATTTGCCGGGGTCATATTTAACCGTAATTTTTCAGAAATGCGGATGCCACGGATTAAATGGATACTACAGTATCAGAAAAAAATCCGTGTTCATCTGTCAAATCTGTGTCACCCGTGTTCTATATCTTTGACCCATGACTAAACTTTCCGTAAACATTAATAAGATTGCCACGTTGCGCAACTCAAGAGGCGGCAATAATCCTGATGTAGTAAAAGCAGCGATAGATGTGCAACGTTTCGGCGGTGATGGCGTAACTGTGCACCCCAGGCCAGATGAACGTCATATCCGGTACAACGATGTAAGAGAAATAAAAAAGATCATTACTACTGAATTCAATATTGAAGGAAATTGTACGGAACAAAAGTTTGTAGACCTTGTATTGGAAACAAAACCCGACCAGGTTACATTAGTACCTGATACATTAGGCCAACTTACCTCTGATCATGGCTGGGATACAATAAAAAACAAAGATTATTTACAAAACATCATTGGAGTTTTTAAAAAAGCAGGTATTCGTGTCTCTATTTTTGTAGACCCGGTAATAGAAATGGTAGAAGGGGCTGCTTCAACCGGAACAGATAGAATTGAATTATATACGGAAGGATATGCCAGGCTATATGCAATGGGCAATAAACAATTGGCAATAGAACCTTATGTTGCGGCAGCCGCAAAAGCAAAGGAATTGGGCCTAGGTTTAAATGCCGGTCATGATCTTGATATGCAAAACTTAAAATACTTTAAAGAAAATATTCCCTGGCTTGATGAAGTAAGCATTGGCCATGCCTTGATCTGTGATGCTATTTATTGGGGATTTGAAAATGCTGTGCAGTTGTATAAGAGGCAATTGAAATAAGTATATACTGCTAATTGTTTAATAAAAACCATGACAGGAATAATCAATTTTGAAACATTTTTAGTTGCAGGTATTTTACTGAACCTAACTCCTGGTAATGACACCATTTTTATTTTGAGCAGAAGTATGGCGCAGGGAAGACAGGCTGGGATCATGTCGGTATTGGGTATTGCAACTGGTTCTGTTATTCATACCACATTGGCAGCTTTTGGGCTTTCCATTATTATTGCCAAATCTATCATTGCATTTAACATTATAAAATATGCAGGTGCGGCTTACTTAGTGTATATCGGTTATAAAATGCTGACTGATCAGTCGCAACTCAATACTGAAAATTCCTTAACTGAAGAAAAAATTAATCTAAAAAAGATATACAGGGATGGAGTAATCACCAATGTTCTTAATCCCAAGGTAGCTTTATTTTTTATCGCCTTTCTTCCCCAGTTCATAGATCCCACATTTTCAAATACCGTTTTGCCTTTCCTTGCGCTGGGTATTACGTTTACCATTACAGGAACCATCTGGTGTTTGATCCTGGCAAGTTTCGCTTCTATCATTTCTGATAAGTTAAAAAATAATAAAAAACTAACCGGGCATATCAATAAAATCTGCGGAACTGCTCTGATAGGGCTGGG
>CAMLEX010000517.1 GCA_946479055.1 uncultured Bacteroidota bacterium
GGGTATTCACGTAGCTGACGGGGGATTTCATATCAAAGCAGGCGTTCTTGATCTGAACCACTCTTATTTTGTTTCAAAGATTAATGCAAATTTTCCTGGTAACCCAAAACAATGCGGACTTCCCACCATACAAGGTGTGGTAGTGGTGTGCGACGGGAAAAACGGAAGATTGCTTTCATTGATGGATTCAGGTGAAATAACCATTATCCGGACAGGAGCAGCTACAGGAGTGGCGGCAAAATATCTGGCTCCTGTCGATGCAAGGGTAGCCACTATCTGTGGTTGTGGTAACCAGGGACGAATTTCTTTGCGGGCACTAATGTGTGTTAGAAAACTGGAAAAAGTATATGCGTTTGATATTGACAATACGCAAATTGAAAAATTTGTGATGGAATTTAAACCAATAATTGAAATAATCCCCGTCAACGCAGACAATCTGAAGTTGGCTCTTGAGCAAAGTCAGATATGTATTACCTGCACTCCATCGAAGCAACCATTTATTTCTATTGAACATATACAGCCAGGAACATTTATTGCGGCGGTGGGTGCTGATAGTGAAGAAAAACAGGAGTTGTTTCCTGAATTGATGGCTTCCAGCAAAATTGTAGTTGATGTTGCAGAGCAATGCGCCACGTTTGGAGAGTTGCATCATGCCATTGAAAAAAAACTGATTACTATGGCGGGAATCCATGCGGAACTCGGGCTAATTATTGCTGGTAAAAAGCCCGGTCGAGAATCAGATAGAGAGATCATTATTTTTGATAGCACCGGTATGGCTTTACAGGATGTGGTGTCTGCCGCTATTATCTATGAGAAGGCTATAGCAAATAATATGGGTATAAAGCTTAACTTTTCGGAACAGGATATCGTGCCGGTTATGTCAGAGGCAAATCGAAAGGCAGCCAATATTCTGAAATCATTTTTCCCTTTTCGATAGTATTAAGATTTTTATGAAATGGATCACCCGCGAACGGCCAAAGATTGACAGGATAGCCTGTCCCTGGCTGATTAAACGCTTTATTGATAAGAAAGCTGAAATTATATATGTGCCTTTTGAGCAGGTTACTCAAAAAGCTAAGGAACTTAATGCTATTCCTTTTGATATACCCGGCGTTGAATACACGCATTATGGTGACGACTGCACCTTTGATTACTTTATTAAAAAGCATAAGATAAGCGACCCTGCGGTGCAGACGATGGCGACCATTGTGCGGGGAGCCGATACGGACCGCCACGATCTTGCTTTTCAAGCTTCCGGATTATGGGCAATTTCTGCCGGCCTTGCTTACAATTATAAAAATGATCACGAATTATTGGAAAAGGGAATGTTGCTCTACGATGCCTTATATAGTTGGGCGAAGCACTTGCAAAAAGAAAAGCACACCCAGCAGCCTTTTGAAAATTTATTATTAAGTGTATTCAATAAGATATTAAAACATAAACGTGGTTCAGATAAGAAAATCCCCGCGTGGGCGCAGGAATTAAAAGAAATCATACAGGATCACATCGACACTAACCTGACGTTAAAAGAAATATCAAAAAACCTTGAATTGAATCCATCCTATTTGTCGCGTGAATTTTCGAAATATTTCGAAGACATGTCTTTTGGTGATTATATCCAGCAACAACGCATTGAAAAGGCGAAAGAATTAATGAATGATGCTAACTATTCATTGACTGAAATAGCTTATTTGACTGGCTTCTCCGATCAAAGTCATTTTACAAGAATATTTAATAAAATTACCGGGGAAAATCCTTCCAACTATCGAAAAAAATTGAGGAAAAAGTAATTTATATACAAAACGTCATTTTAGTTCAATTCTGTAATTTTTACTGCACGTACTATTGCTGATTAAAGCGATAGTATGAAATGGATAACGAGAGAGCGGCCCAAAATTGACCGCATTGCCTGTCCATGGCTCATTAAAAGATTTGTTGACAGCAATGCACAATTCTTTTATGTGCCGAAAGAAGCTGTTTTTGAAAAAGCCAAACAGCTTGATGCCATTCCGTATGACATACCAGGTGCTGAATATTCGCATTATGGAAAAGAATGCACGTTTGATTTTATTGTGAAGAAACATGCCATTACCGATCCCGCCGTTCTCCAGATTTCAACAATAGTAAGAGGCGCTGACACGGATAGTTTTCATCTCGCGCCGCAAGCCGCTGGGCTTTGGGCCATATCAGCCGGCCTGTCCTATAATTTCAAAGACGATCATGAAATGCTATCTATCGGTATGAAACTGTATGATGCGTTATACAGTTGGGCTAAATATGTACAGGGTGAAACGCACAACTGGAACCCGGTTTTGTAATACCATTTATAGAATAATATAAATTAAATTATCATGCGACAACCAATTACTAAGCAACAGATCGAAGAATTGCATCAACAAAACAACACCGTAAAACTTATTGACATACGTACATCAGCTGAGTATGAAAAAACGCACGTCCCGGGAGCATTGAATATACCTGCAGAAACAATTGCTGAAAACATTACAAAATTTGCCGCGAATGATACCATTGTCTGTATCTGCAATAAAGGACTGGAACGTTCGCAAAATGCAGCTGACACAATCGCTGCTATGGGCTACTCTAATGTTTTTTATCTAAAAGACGGTACCGCTGGCTGGCTTCCTGAATAATGCAAATAAGAAAGAGAGTTCGGCCTAGCAGAGACTCAATAGCTGCTCAAGGACAGTAATCGAAAATAATATGGAACAACAAGTCAAACCCGTTTATTCACTAGCCCAGCTTACAAAATATTTTCTCAAATTAGGCACCATCGGTTTTGGTGGTCCTGTTGCGTTAGTGGGTTATATGCATCGCGACCTCGTAGAACAACTAAAATGGATCGAGGAAGAAGACTATAAGGAAGGTTTGGCGCTTGCACAGCTAGCACCTGGCCCATTGGCTGCACAGTTATCCATTTATTTGGGATATGTTCATTACCGGATTTTGGGTGCAACATTAGCAGGGATTGCTTTTGTACTACCATCATTTTTAATGGTGCTTGCTTTAGGATACTTTTATGTAAAAGCAGGCGGCCTTCCCTGGATGCAGGCAATTTTTTATGGTATTGGAGCAGCTGTAATTAGTATCATTGCTATCAGCAGTTATAAATTATCAAAGAAAAGCCTTGGAAAAGATTGGCTGCTGATAGGTATTGCATTAATATTAGCTGTTGCAACTTTTATTACAGAGCAGGAAATTCTTTGGCTTATCCTGGCAGCAGGAGTAATTGTTTGGTTTTATAAAGCCCCACCAAAATTTATCTCAGCCAATAGTTTTTTTCTCTTTCCTGTTCTTCTCCAGATAGCGTCGAATTTATCTTTAAACGAGAGGTTGACACAAATCGGTTGGTTCTTTTTTAAAGCAGGGGCATTTGTTTTTGGTAGCGGTCTCGCCATCGTTCCATTTTTATACGGTGGTATAGTGAAAGAATACGAGTGGTTGAATGAACAACAATTTTTAGATGCGGTAGCTGTAGCTATGATCACGCCGGGTCCTGTTGTGATTACTGTAGGATTCATTGGTTACTTAGTAGCAGGTTTTCCGGGAGCCTGTGTAGCAGCTCTTGCCACATTTCTGCCGTGTTATCTTTTTACTATCATTCCGGCACCTTACTTCAAAAAATATGGTAAACACCCTTCTATCAAAGCATTTGTAGACGGTGTAACAGCTGCAGCTATCGGCGCTATTGTTGGTGCTGTTTTTGTGTTGGGCAAAAGGCAAATTACTGATGTAACTTCGGCTGTGATTGCTGCTGTCACTATTTTGATATTACTACGGTTCAAAAAGATTCAGGAACCAATTATCATAATTGTAGCAGCTATTGCAGGACTGTTGATCAAAAGTTTTCAATAACTACTAAATCTATTTGAGATGAAATGGTATTCCGCACTATTATTTGTTACAGTTCTTTTTTTCGCCTGTAATCAGGAGTCATCAACTGAAGCTACTGCAGATTCAACGCAAACAAAAAGTGATTTAATCGCTTGCCCGCCCGGTAGCAGTCAACTGGATATTGCCAAAATAGAACAAATAACTGGCATGAAAGGCACTGAAAAAAATGGGGAGTACAAAATAACCGTACCCCAAAATGATCTCCACATTGTAGTAGACGGGTTTAAAATTATTCCACCGATGGGATTAGGTAGTTGGGCTGCTTTCACGCCGTGTGGAGATAGTGCGATGGTGATGGGAGATATTATTTTAACCGAGACAGATTTGAAACCAGTTCAACAGGAAGTTATCAAACAAGGATTTGCCATTACCGCTATTCATAATCACTTTGTGCGCAACCA
>CAMLEX010000518.1 GCA_946479055.1 uncultured Bacteroidota bacterium
ATGGTGAATGTGGTGGTTTAATAGTGGAAAATTTGGATAGCGGTTATTTTTCCGTTAGATATTCATAAAAATGTATAATTGGTATTACTTCTTATATAAATATTCCAAATATGCATAAGGTGTTCCTCTTATTTTCTCTTATTGCTACGGTTGCCAACGCCCAAGACAAATATTCTGAGGTTGTAAAAGCTGATAGCGTAAGTGCAGATCAATTGTATAGTCAGGCGAAGATTTTCGTAACTGATGCCTTTAAAAACCCAAAGGAGGTTACTCAGTTCACAGATGATCAGTCCAGAACAGTGACCGCAAAGGGTACATTCAAGGTGAAATCGCACGAAGAGGGATCGCTTACTTCTCATGTGGCATTTCAGCTGTCTATCGTAGCGAAGGACGGGCTATATAAGTATGACTTTACCGATGTGATCTATCACTATCAGGCAGGATCTGCCACAAAAAAAATTGAAGAACCGATATCTGCTGACACGTTCGGTGGGCTGGCTAACAAACAATGGGAAAAAGTTAAGGCAGAAAGTGATTCAACTATTCAAAGCTTGATTGGTCTTCTCAAAGCTGGGATGAAAAAAAAAATGAATGATAGGCAAATGCTCGAAACAGAGCCTTTGAATGTCATCTATGTTACAAAAAAAAGTTTTTGGCAGGTGTACGGTACGATGGTCGTCGGAATTTGCAGTTTAATTGTGGCTCTCACATCGCTGACAATAGCAATGCTTTCTTTCAGAAAAACGGTTTGGAATATAGAACACCAGAACATGGCTGTGTTACAAGTCTCAGACTTTAAAGTTGACAACAAGAATGGCTCATTTAGCTACACAATAAAAAATGTAGGTGCTAGCTCAGCACAGATAATTTATGCCATAAATTTCCTTAATGTAAAATTCGACTATAAGCAATTTTTGAATTACGAACACAGTCACGTAATGAAGCTTTTCAAAAACAACAAAATTTTTATACCACCTAATCCTAAAAATAGCGTAACCAAATTGGAAAGTTTCTACGTAATCAAGGACGTATCAACTACAGCCTCTGGGTATTCACTTGCTGCTGAGAGGGAAGACTTAAACCTCTTTTACCTGACAGGCACTATTTATTATATTGATCAAAGATCTAACAAATGTAGATACTATTCTTATGCGGTAGAGCTAAAACTATCGGAAGAAAATGTTGAGCCCAAATTCTTGAGGAATAACATTTTTACATATAAGCGGATTTGGAACTGGAAATATCCGGAATTGCCTAGTTATAAGATTGGTGACTGGGTTTCTGGAAGGCCGGCTGATAGACTTGGAGAATGGAAAGATGACGAAACTGCTTAAACCTGAAATGGAAAAAAATGAATGGAAATTGTGTCTATATAGTAGTGCCATTAAAAGTTACTGATGTTATCAAAAAGACTGGTGGCAGATAAACGACCCGAATGTGTTAGCGATATGTAGTATTGTCATTGCACTTTGATCCTTGTGGGAGAAATGCAGAGATTTTGAACTAAGCCCTTGTTGAATTTGTTGTTTTACAAAATCTTAGAGTATGGCAAATCCTTCTGTTAAATTAATAGCAGCACTGCGTGAAACAGCTCAGCGGCTTCGTGAGGGAGCGAATTATTCCTGGGGTCATCACGGTGCTTGCAATTGCGGCAACTTACTGCAGGTCATTACACCATTAACAGAAGGAGAGATTCTCAGGTATGCGCATACCGCTACGGGTGAATGGACAGAGCTCGCAGAAGAATATTGCTCCACTACCGGTGCACCGGTTAATTTAATCATGTCAAAATTGTTGCAGGCTGGATTAACTCCTGTTGATATTCATAGCATCGAATATCTTACCGATCGCGAAGTATTGGAATATTTACCCGGCGGTTTCCGGTGGCTCAAGAAAAATGTACGGGAAGATGTGATTGTTTATTTTGAAACCTTTGCTGATTTGCTCGAAGAGAAATTGATTCAATCTATTGAGATAAAAATTGAAGAGCTTACTGCTGAGAAGGAATTGATAGCTTAAGCATAATCAAAACAAAATTGAGATATATTCACCTGGATAATTTTCTTGAAAAGTTGGGTTAAACAAGCCAACTTTTTTTATGCCCTGTTTTATAGAATCATTTTTATTGTTTAAGCCATAACTTGTCCCGCACCTGATGCGGGATAGTATATGCATAAAAATTATCATCGCTGTTTTATATAAATCAGCCCCATAATTTTTATAGGTATTTCATTTTATCTTTAACTTTCAATGCTTGTAATATGATAAAAAGCCGTTGCGTTCTTTTATTTATGTTTTTTTCTTTTTCAGTGGTAGCACAAGATCTGAATGTAATGAGTTTCAATATTCGTTACAATACGCCTGCGGATAGTTTGAATGCATGGCCATACCGCAAAGACAAAGTTGCATCGCAAATTCTTTTTCATGAAGCGCATATAATAGGAGTGCAGGAAGCATTGCATGAGCAGATGATGGATCTGCAGGAGCGGTTGCCCCAATACAAATTTGCAGGTGTTGGCCGCGATGATGGTAAAGAGAAGGGAGAATACTCCGCAATATTTTATGATACAACAAGATTGCAAGCCCTGCAATCAAAAACTTTCTGGTTATCGCAAACACCCGAAATCGCAGGAAGCAAGGGCTGGGATGCCCAGATCACCAGAGTTGTAACCTGGATAAAATTCAGAGATCGAAAAACGAAAAAGATCTTCTTTGCATTCAACACGCATTTTGACCATATCGGTAAGGAAGCAAGAAAGGAAAGTGCAAAGCTTGTATTACAAAAAGTAAAAGAAATTGCCGGCAGTACGCCTGCTTTTGTTACAGGTGATTTTAATGCACATCCCGATGATGAGCCAATACAGGTTATCCTTGATGCATCAAACCCCTTGCATTTGACGGATAGCAAAGAAATTTCCAAAACGCCACATTACGGTCCTATTGGTACATTCAACGGATTTAAAGACAGGGAACGGGATGACCAACCGATTGATTACATTTTTGTAAAAGGAAAATGGAACATATTAAAACATGCTACTATCTCACAAAGTTGGAAAGGTCGTTTTGCGTCTGATCATTTTGCTGTATTGGCAAGAATAAGTTTATAGGTTTTGGTTTATTGTTTATGGTTGTTTCGATAATCGTAAGTCAGTTCAGATATTGCGAAAACTATTGTGTGGCATAAAGCCATTCCGCATAACACGAAACCACAAACCATAAACTACAAACCACAAACACTTTATTTCTTCACCAATCGTATCAACGCACTACTACCTTCCGTGCTTTCCAACCTCGCTTCATAACGGTTTTCTCCTACTAGTGCAACCATATAAGAAGTATTTGGCGGAATAGAACCAAGATTTTCAGCAACCATGATCAGCTCATTGGATGCGTTTAATTCAGTGACAGGAAGTTTTACGGTATACGCTTTTTCAGTAAGTCTTATATGTTCAAAAATGAGTTTATCATTCAGGAATAGAGAGATCGAATCACCATCTATTTGCGCATTATCATAGAAGTGCAGTTCAATAGAATCGCCACTAACCGGAATTTCAGTAGCAAAGATCTTTTTGCGGGTAACAAATTTTTCTTCAATAGTTGGAGTCTTCAAAGTCTCTCCAACAGCTGGCGGAGGAGATGTAAAGGAGGCCTTCTCTTCGATTGTCAAAGGCTTTATAGGTTCAACAGAGGCTACGGTAGTTTTTGGTTCTTCTTTTGGCAACTGAATTTCCTTAACGGGTTGTTCAATAGATGTTGAAACAACGGTCTTTTCTTCCGTAATTTTTTTTATCGGCTCTTCTTCGATTGTTTTTTTTGCACTTGATATTAAATCAACACTGTCAATAATATCAGGATCATTGGCTCCAACTGTAAAGTTTTCTAATACAAAATCCCATTCATCAGAAAAGTCTGGCCACTCTGTTTTATCCAGGTTTACTTCGCCTGCTCGTTCATTTTCATTTTCCACTCTTGAAGCTTTGCCTCCCAGCATCATCCTGCCATAACCCGGGCAATTAAAATCGGCTCGGGACAATAAAGGAACTTTTCCCGGTGATGCAAAGCCACCCGTTTTTTCTTCGAGCAGCTGGTCATCCCACCAGACAGCTTCATTAGTGTTAGGGTCAAAATAACCTTTGATACCGTAACGCCGGTAATTGCTTGCAGATTCATAGTAATAGACAGTTCCTGTAAGGCTGCCACCATTCTGAACAATTTTTACTTCTACTTTTTGCCTGTTGATCTTTCCTTTCCAAACGCCGGTTATCATCTGGGCTTGTATAATAGAAAAACCTGTAGTACAAAGTAAAAGAAG
>CAMLEX010000519.1 GCA_946479055.1 uncultured Bacteroidota bacterium
AATTTATTTTGATTTAGCGGAGCGTCAGCAAAAAGAAAACAGGAAAGATATTGCGATCATTCGTTTAGAGCAATTATATCCTTTGCCTGCAAAACAATTAGAAGAGTTATATAAAAAATACAACCGTGCTACCTGGTTCTGGGTGCAGGAGGAACCACTGAATATGGGTGCCGCCTCTTTCCTGCAAATGAACCTGAAAAGCATCAATTATGGGGTGATTAGCAGGCAGCCAAGTGCATCTACGGCTACGGGTTTTGCAAAAGTTCATAAACAGGAGCAGGAAGAGATTATTGAAACAGCATTTTCTATTTAGTATAGAAATATGAAGATGTGGGAAATGGCGAACAATGATATGCAGGTAAATGCAGTAAAATAAAAAGTGAAAAACCAAAACAACAAATCAGAAATAGTTTTTATGATTGATATTAAAGTACCAACGGTAGGAGAGTCTATCAATGAAGTAACATTGTTAAAATGGACAAAAAAAGATGGAGAATATGTAGACAGAGATGAAGTGATTGCAGAACTTGAAAGCGAGAAAGCAACCTTTGAAGTAAATGCTGAGAAAGCAGGCGTATTAAAAACTGCCGCTCAGGAAGGTGACACATTGAAGATTGGGGACCTGTTGGCAAGTATTGATGAAGCAGCTGCGAAACCTGAAGGCAAAAAGTCAGAAGCAAAAGCAGTAACAGCATCCTCTAATGGAAGTGAGGCTAAACCGGCAACCATTACTACTGCCCCTGTTACTTCTGTTCCTAATGATGTTAAAGCAACTCCTGTTGCTTCAGCAATCATTGCTGATAAAAAAGTTGATCCTAAAACAGTAACGCCGTCTGGTTTCCAGGGAAAGATATTAAAAGATGATGTGCTTGCTGCATTATCCAATCCGGGTAAGAAAGCATTTGCCGGAGCTGAATTATTCAGCAGGAATGTACGTACAGAAAAAATGAGCAACCTGCGCAAAACCATCAGTCGCAGGTTGGTAGAAGCAAAGAACACAACTGCGATGCTCACTACTTTTAACGAAGTGGATATGAGCAGCATCATGGAAATACGCAATAAGCACAAAGACAAATTCAAAGAGATACACGGAGTAGGCTTAGGCTTTATGAGTTTTTTTGCGAAAGCTTGTGCTGTGGCATTAGCTGAATGGCCTTCTGTAAATGCATACATTGACGGCGACCAGTTGATCTATCATGACTATGCCGATATCAGTATTGCAGTCAGTACACCAAGAGGTTTGACAGTTCCCGTAATGCGGAATGTAGAGAGTATGAGTATGGCTGATGTAGAAAAGAAAGTTGTGGAATTGGCAGGCAAAGCAAGAGATAGCAAACTAACCGCAGACGAATTGACGGGGGGAACCTTCACTATTACTAATGGTGGTGTATTTGGCTCATTGATGAGCACGCCGATCATCAACATACCACAGAGTGCTATTCTGGGTATGCATAAAATACAGGAAAGACCGATGGCAATAAATGGCCAGGTGGTGATCAAACCAATGATGTATCTCGCCTTGAGTTATGACCATCGCATTATAGATGGTCGTGAATCAGTTAGCTTTTTGGTAAGAGTAAAAGAATTATTGGAAAATCCTGAACAATTGCTGATCGGAAAAGATCCGGTGAAGACATTACTAGGAGTATAAGATTTTTAAACTTCATTTGGTATATAATTGCGATCCCGCCAAAAGCGGGATCGCTTTCTTTTATTCCTTCTTCAAGTAGTTCAAATGACAACGGCTGGTAGTTTTTATTGAGATTTTGTATTGTATTCAACAGCAATTGAAAGAAATCGTCAGTCGCTTTGTGAATCCTATCAGCTCAATAAGATTTTTCGGAGGAAAGCCTATCTTAGAAAAATTATTATTGCTTAGTCATAAAATATCTTCCATCATTTGCACTTGCAGTGTTGCCATAGCTTCCTTCAATACGAGTTAAACCAGGATTTACTCTTCCTGCTGAAAATTTAATAAGTCCGATTGTAAGATCAGAACTTACGTTTATGACAGAGTCTTTTATCGAATAAGTCCCTTCGGCTTTATCAGCAACCAACAAGGTGTCAATCTCACCGGAGCACTTACAATCATAAACTCTTACTGTTCCATCGCCTCTGAACAGCATAGCGCATCCTCTATATGGAGAAGTTGTTGTACCGGAGGCATATTTTCCTTTCCAAAAACCAACAACTGAAATAGCAGCTGGTTTTTCTTTTTTGCAGGATGTTACTATAATTACTGAGACGATAATGATAGAAAGCATCCATAAACAAGTTTTTTTCATTTTTAGTTCTCAGGCGCTTTTGTTTAAGATTTTATTTCTAAAGTTGGTTCCATTTTTTTTAATTAAAATTTCATCATTCCTTTTTCGCAGAAATGGAAAAGTTCAGATCATGTTCCATTTTATCTTTGCTGCTTCCAAGATGTTTGTTGGCTTTGCCTCTAAAACTCAGATTGCTTTTTGGGTCTTTATCCACAGTAAATTCATTATGATCTCTTACTACTGAACTTAAAGTACGGTAAGCTTTATGGATAGGAAACATCATCCTTTTAATGTAAGGAAGAAGATCTGCGCCAACTAAAAGGAAAATAAGCTGATTAACCACGGCAGGGCTGAAATCAATCATTGACTTGATGACAAATATTTTTATTTTATTGGCATCTACATCATACTCTGCATCTACTATAATATTGAAGCAGGCGGGTGTTACTAATGTTCTTGCTACAGCGCCAAAACCTGCAGGATCGTTCAGGCTGCTTACAAAAGGCACTGCAGGTGGTTTTATTGTCCTTAATTCAACTACTTCTATTTTACCTTTGCTGCCTTCATAGAATCCATCATCAGCTTCTACATTTTGATAAAACGTAAATTTGGTTGCATTACCTTCTAAATTTCCTTTCATTTTTATTACTTTCCCCTTGCTTCCTTCTTTTGGATAGCGAAGAGAAAGTGCTCCCTGCATTACCACTCCATACTTCCACCAGGTTACTCCATCCTTATTTCTAAAATTAATGGTGTAATCATGTTTTATTTCGCCTCTGAAAACACCGCAATATTTTTTCATTAAAAAATCTGTGGCAAACTGCGTTATATCTCCGGCAAATCCGGCAGTACCCAATTTAGTAGTTAACGATTCGGCATCAGCAAATGCGGTAGCAAAAATCTTTGCCGGTTCTTTCATTATAAAGTCGTTTGGGGAAGAGAGGTCAACTGTTTTACTGTTTATGCTTTCTGCAACCTTTGGCACACCTTTATCCAATGTAATATTTAATAATATCGATTTCAAAGATGTTGACCAGAAATTAGTAAAGGCAGAAAAGGCAGCACAGGCTTCATTCACCATTACTAAATATTCGCAAACCGTATTATCCTGCGGCCCGTGATCTGTCAGTTTTTCAATTGACTTCATTTGGCGGGCATGCTCAGTAAGGTTATTATTTAATGCTGATAAGTTGCCGGCAAGGTTTGGAGACATTTTTTTTCCTGACTTAACTAATTTGCTTATCTCTTTTCCGGCAGTATTTAAATCTTTAAAAAGTTTAAGTGCGGCATCTACTTTTTCTTTTATCGCTGTCATCTTCTTATCCATTTCGGCTTTGTCTTTGGAGCCAAGACTGTTTTCTGCTTTATCCACTGCCGCATCTAATTTATCATAAGCATCTTTGGTTGCCTTCACATTTTTTTCCAGCCAGTCATCTGCAAACTCCCATATTTCATCCACCGTAAAATTGGCTGATTGCGTTGCCTTTTTATCGCTGCTGACTACTGTAACGGTATATTCTCCTGTTCCCTCTGCATTCCCTGTTAAATCCGGAGCATTCCACTGCGCAAAATATTTACCGCCTGCAGTTAGTGAAATTTTTCTTACCTCTCTTGTTGATGAGCCTGTTACTTTTACCTCTACCTCGCTAAAATTTTTATACTTTACACTTTCACCACTTATTAGAATAGAGCCGCCTGTAAATGTTCTGTCGGCAGAAAGCGTAAGCGTTATATATCCATCTTTTGGTGTCATGTCATTGGCATCTGATTCCGCTTCTTTTACAGTAGTGGTTGATCCCTTAGCGGGATTTTGTTTTGATTCAGCCGTTTGAGTTGGTTCTTGTTGTGCAGGCGAAGCCGTTTTAGTTTTTTTTGAAGCTTTTTTATCTTTTGCTTTTTTAGGAAGTGCAATCAGACTATCCAGCCCCTGATCAATTTTTTGACCTGCTTTTCGTTGTGCCCGCCATTCCACATCGTCTTTAACCTTATTTCCTAATTTTTTTAATATCTGTGAATGAGAGACATTGAAGCACAAAACTGTTAT
>CAMLEX010000520.1 GCA_946479055.1 uncultured Bacteroidota bacterium
ATCCGTTTTTCTCTTTTATTCCTTTTATATCGGGGCATTTATCATCTTTGTCTGCAATTCCATCCTTATCGCTGTCGGGATACGGGCAACCTTCATTATCTGCCGGGCCAGCTATATCAGGACATTTATCGTTTTTGTCTAATACGCCATCACCATCTTTATCGGTATAGGGACATCCCTGGTTATCAACAGCACCTGCTTCGCCGGGACATTTATCTTCAGCATCTGTGATACCATCATTATCCGTATCCGGGCATCCAAGCAATTTAACCGGACCTGCTATATCCGGACATTTATCGCTCTTATCGGGTGTGCCATCGCCGTCTTTATCTTTAGGGACCGGCTGAACTTGTTTGCCAAAGAAGATACCAAGCGTAGCACCCATTACTTCGTGTTTGTAATTAGTGGCTGTATAATCGGCAGGCTTATAAAAATCTTTTAATCCCCGGCTGTAATTAGCTATTAAAAATATCCGGTCAAAAAATTCAAAGCCAGCCAAACCATTTACTCCGTAATTGAGGATGGAATATTTCCCCTGACCTTTACCAACAGGCAGGTCATTGTTTTCATCAATGGTGTATTTTACATCAACCAAAATATTCTCTCTTTTATCAGAGCCGTCGTAAAAAAGGGATAAATAAGGGCCGCCACCTATTATAAAACTTGCTTTTTTAGCTAGTCTTAATTTGTATACAATGTTTAAAGGGATATCTATATAGTTTATAAACTGCTTTCTTGTTTCAAAATAAACAGTATTAACAACGGAATCAACATGAGGTGTTACAATTGTTTTGAGAATTAGCGTTGAATCTGTAGGTGAAGTTTTATAATGCCTTCCTTTTGTAAAAAAAATGACTCCGGGTTGAAAATAAAAATTAGAATTTTCACTCAGGCGAAGATCGGCGACAAAACCAAAATGCACGCCATTTCTTCCGGAATAACGGTTTTTTAAAGAGTCCCAGCCAGGCAAATTATTATCTTCCAATATTTTTGATTGATGACCACCGCCAACAATCGCAACTCTGAATTGTGCCTGGGAAAAAATGAAGGAGAAAAGACTTAATGCAACTACAAGAAAGACCCTTTTCATGGATAACAGTTAGTTTGAAGGATATTGTTTTGCTGTAAAAATTGAAAATATTTCGCAGAAAAACAAAGAATTAGCAAAGTATAACCTTAACCTCTATTAACGTCATACTTTGCTTTTTAGTATTTATACATGAAACTTTATTCCCTGTGCCAGAGGCAGGTTAGTGCTGTAATTGATCGTATTGGTCTGCCTTCTCATATAAGCTTTCCAGGCATCACTACCGCTTTCACGTCCACCGCCGGTTTCTTTTTCTCCGCCAAAAGCACCGCCGATCTCTGCACCAGAAGTGCCGATGTTGACATTGGCAATACCGCAATCACTTCCGGCAGCAGAAAGGAATTGCTCTGCTTCACGAAGGTTTAATGTCATGATAGAAGATGATAAACCCTGCGGTACTTCATTTTGAATAGCGATGGCTTCATCTATGGTTTTATATTTTAGCAAATAAAGAATAGGAGCGAAGGTTTCATGTTGTACAATTTTATAGCCCGGTTTGGCTTCAGCGATGCATGGCTTTACATAGCATCCGCTTTCGTAACCATTACCTTCTAATACACCGCCCTCCACAACAAATTTTCCTCCTTCCGATTTGCATGCTTCGATAGAATTTAAATACATTTTTACAGCATCCTTATCGATCAACGGGCCCACGTGATTTTTTTCATTTAACGGATCACCAATAGAAAGTTGATTGTATGCTGAAACTAATTTCGCTTTTATTTTGTCATACACGTCTTCATGAATAATTAAACGACGGGTTGTGGTGCAACGTTGTCCAGCAGTACCGACCGCACCAAATACAGATCCTAAAACAGCAATATCAAAGTCTGCATCTTTTGAAATGATAATGGCATTATTACCTCCTAACTCCAGTAAGGCCCTGCCTAATCTTGCGCCTACTGCAGCGCCGACAGCTTTACCCATTCTTGTAGAACCTGTTGCAGACAGCAAGGGGATTCTTGTATCATTACTCATCCACTCACCAACTTCGCGGCCTCCGATAATTAATCCACTCACACCTTCGGGTACATTATTTTTGGTAAATACTTCTTTAATAATGTTTTGACAAGCTATCCCGCACAAAGGTGTTTTTTCAGAAGGCTTCCATATACAAACATCGCCACAAACCCACGCGAGCATGGAATTCCAGCTCCATACGGCTACAGGGAAATTAAAAGCAGAAATAATTCCAACTATTCCCAATGGATGATATTGCTCATACATGCGATGCGCAGGACGTTCGCTATGCATGGTCAATCCATGCAATTGTCTTGAAAGGCCAACCGCAAAATCACAGATATCTATCATCTCCTGGACTTCGCCATAACCTTCCTGCAGGCTTTTTCCCATTTCATACGAAACCAGTTTACCTAATGGTTCTTTATTTTGTCTTAAGGCTTCACCAATCTGTCTTACTATTTCGCCACGTTTTGGCGCTGGCCATGTTCTCCATTCTTTAAAAGCTTTGTCTGCTTGTGTTACAACTGTTTCATAGCTTTCTTTATCAGCGGAAGTGACATTGCCAATTAATTTTCCGTCAACAGGAGAGTAAGAGCTGATCGTATCTCCTTTTGATTTAATCCAATTTAATCCTGTGCTTACACCAGCATTTGTGTCATTTATATTTAACGCTTTGAGAAAATCCATAGTTGTTTTTTTAGAAATTCAAAGGTAAATAAGTTCGGTTTGAAGTTTGATTTTTGAAGTCGCTGGAAAAGCTTTGCAATAAAAACCAGGTTCTTCGATTGGAAGAACCTCAAACTTCAAACCCCGAACTTCAAACATTTAGTATTGCTCTGCCTCGTTGGGAAAATCTTTGCTTTTTACATCACTGATATATTGCTGAACCGCCTTGGTTGCTTGTTCGTGAACATTCATATATTGTCGCAAAAATCTTGGTTTGAATTCCGTATTAATTCCAAGCATATCATGCATAACCAATACTTGTCCGTCACAATTACCCCCCGCTCCAATACCAAGAGTAGGAATATGTAAACTTTCAGAAACTTCTTTTGCAAGGCTCGCTGGAATTTTTTCAAGTACTATTGCGAAACAACCAGCTTCTTCCAGTAGTTTTGCATCTTTTTTCAATTTTTCTGCTTCCGCTTCTTCCTTTGCTCTTACGGCATAAGTACCGAATTTATAAATGGATTGTGGAGTAAGCCCCAGGTGTCCCATAACAGGGATGCCGGCGGATACGATTTTTTTTATCGCATCCAACGCTTCTTCACCACCTTCGAGCTTTATGGAATGTGCACCAGTTTCTTTCATGATGCGTATTGCAGAGGCAAGAGCAATATCTGAATTGGATTGATAAGAACCAAAAGGAAGGTCAACAACTACAAGGCATCTCTCAACTGCCCTGATAACAGAAGATGCATGGTAGATCATCTGGTCAAGCGTAATCGGTAAAGTTGTTTCATGCCCTGCCATTACATTGCTCGCCGAATCGCCAACAAGTATAACATCAATTCCAGCACCATCAATGATTTTTGCAAACGAAAAATCATAAGCCGTAAGCATGGAGATCTTTTCTCCTGCTTCTTTCATCTTTTGAAGTGTATTAGTTGTAACTCTTTTTACATCCCTATTTACAGACATAGAACCACGATTAAAATGATTAGAAAGGATTTTGATGAAGATAACCGATTTCCTGATAATCAAATTTAATCAGGTAAATCCGGGTTCCTCTTTATCTCTTCATAAAGTGAATGGATCAAGCCATCGGCTAATCCGATTTTGGGAACGAAAATTTCCTGGGCATCGGCCCAACGCATTACGTTAATATAAATGAGAAGAGCAGGAACTATTACATCGGCCCTGTCTTCACGGAACTTGTATAAACTCATCCTTTGTTCCAGGGAAAGAGTGCTGAACTCCTTATAGTAATCACGTAACAGTTCAAGTGAAAGAGGTTTACCTTCTTTGCGTTTGGAGATGGAAAAAACTTTGTTGATGTTGCCACCGGTACCAATAGCAGAAACATGATGATACCCTTTCGTTTTTGTTTTTATAAATTCCTTCATATCATCCCAGGTAGCTTCAGACACCTGGTTTTTTAACAATCGTATAGTACCGATATTAAAAGATTCTTTGAACACCAGCTTACCGTCACTAAAAAAAGTGAGTTCAGTACTACCTCCACCAACATCTATATAGAGATATGATTCTTCCCTTGTCAACCCATCCGCAAAATGATTTTCGTAGATAAAGGAAG
>CAMLEX010000521.1 GCA_946479055.1 uncultured Bacteroidota bacterium
TTCATGAAAGGCTATTGCGTTTGAACCTTCGATGGATGCTTTTTGAGAAAGTTTTTCAATAACAGAAAGGTTATAAGTTTTATCACCGCTTCTATGTTCAAATTGTGCTGTTGAGATCTTTATTTTGTCCATTAGTATTTTATATTAATGATACAAGGAATGTCTCGTGAAGATACGAATCAACTAAGGCTCCTGATCTTTTTGTAAGATATTTGGTATGGCACAGCGAGTATAATTAAATACAATGAGACAGAGAAAGGGGCAGAAAGTAAAACTATTTTAAAGCAGGTACTATTGAGATTTTGGTTTCCCTGCTTATGCTTTACCTGGTGACTGGCACTTTTAGATCAATGGTAATCGTGCTTCCTATAGAGCCGCCTGATTTGCCTATGCCATAATCCTGGCGTTGTATAGTTAAGCTGCCTGTAAAGACACCGGCATTACTTTTTTCTGAAAAACTGAAAGGTATTTCAACACGTTTGGTAACTCCTTTTATCGTCAGGTCGCCAATCACTTTATAGCCTGTTCCGGATTTTTTAATTTTGTCAGAACGAAAACTAATAGAAGGGTAGTTATCTGAATTAAGATATTTTTCTTTTTGCAGATCCCTGTTGCGCAATTTTATTCCTGTGCTTATTGTTTTCGGATCTGTACTTGCATGAATGGAGGAAGCTGCCAGGTTATCTTTATCGAACAGGATGGTTGATTTCAGCCCGCTGAGATTGCCATGAACAGTACCAAAAGGGCCTTTTACACTAAATTTTATTTGAGCTGCTGATGCATTGGCATTCCATTTTTTTGCAGCTATTTTTTCATGTGAAGCAGTTATATTTTTTTTGGGTATAGTATCTTTTTTTGTTTCTGTGCTTGCTTCATCGTTTTTTGTTGCGCTTTTTTTTCCTGCTGAATCCGCGCAGGAGACCATAAAGAGTAGTATGAAAAAAAGGGAAGATATTTTTTTTATTACTATTGAAATTTTCATAATTAATATTTTACAGATTTAGCAATCCAGGTTACAGGTTCTGATTGACATAAATGCGCAATAAGCAAGCGCATATTCCTTGAACCTGGAATGAGTTCAGGAAAATAATAATGAGTTAATCCGTGGTGAAGATGATACTTGTAGCTATAGAATCGTTTAAAGGGTAAGTTAAGTTGCCTTTTGCGGAGTGTTTTAAAATAGCTGATTCTTGAAACACAAAGCACAGCAGCTAAATTTTGGCATGTATGTTCCTTATTTTGGCTGTAGGTGTTCCCAATCATACAGGCCACTGTACAACCCACAACGGCCACAGGTTTTCAGGGAAAACTAACAAAACAAATGTTGCCTACGAACGTTCATAAAAATTTCTCCTCAATTAAACCCGTTTAAAAAAATAAAATGTTTTTTGACGACTGCCATAGGGTTGTCAGTGGCCTTTGGTTGCTTTGTGTAGTGGCTGAAAGACGGATGCGAAAAAAAAGTTTTTTGCAGATAGGTGAACATCGCTAAATTTGCTAACAGTGTTAGGTAAAATAATAGTGATATGGGAATAGCAGAACGCCGGTTGCGGCAAAAAGAAGAGATCAGGGCCAGTATTCTTGCAACGGCCTGGCAGCTGGTAAAAGATGAAGGCTGGCAATCTCTTTCTATCCGCAAAATAGCTGAGGCCATTGAATACAGCGTTCCTGTTATTTACGATCATTTTGAAAATAAAGAAGCTATCCTGTTACAATTTGGTAAAGACGGTTTTGGGTTACTGATCAAAAAAATGCAACAGGCGAAAAAAAAATCGACTGATCCTGCTGAGCAATTGAGGGCGATAGCCGATGCGTACTGGAACTTTGCGTATAAAAATAAAGAGTATTACCAGTTAATGTTCGGCCTGGGTATAGCCTGTTGTGAAACGGATAAATGTATTCCTGAGAAATCGGCGTTTAGGGAACTGGTGATGGAACCGATCAATACCATTCTTGCAAAAAATAGTAAAAAAGATGTCAATGCCTGTTTAAAATATCATACATACTGGTCAGTAATTCACGGTCTGATCTCTATTAAAATGATAAGTTATTCTGAAATTGCAGATGAATTGAACAAGATGGTTTTGGATGATGCCATTGAGGGATTTATCAAAAACCTGGAAGGATAATTTTTTTTAAAATCGTTAACAATGTTAGGTATTATAATGTTGTTATGAAACGATTGCCACCCGTCATAGCTGCAAATGATCTGTTACCACCACCTGAAGAAAACTTGCAGTATCCGATAATCACGGCCCGATAGTCCAGAGTTTACCGAAGGACCGGGTTTACCGAAGGATCGGATTTAAGTTCACGACCCTTATTCATTAACCGAAATATCTTGTATTTCTTAAACCTTCTGTTATGTACAAAAAAAATGAAAAGAACAATTATTCACCTGTTCTTTCAATCAACCGGGCAAGCTTATTTTTTTTCGCCATTGCGGCTATAACGTTATACGCCTGCAATTCATCTTCGGGCAATGAGGGCGCCGGATACCAACAGCCCCCGCAAATGTTACCGGTGCTTATTGTCAGCAATACACCTGCAACTACTTACCAGGAATTTTCAGCATCCCTGGAAGGAAGCAAGGATATTGAGATCCGTCCGCAGGTGGAAGGTTACCTGGAAAAAATTTATGTAGATGAGGGAGCTCATGTAAGAAAGGGGCAGCCTTTATTCCAGATCAATAGCCGCCCTTACAACGAACAACTGAATAATGCAAAAGCAAGTTTAGCTGCTGCAAAAGCAAATCTTGCCAATGCGGAAATCAATGTTTCAAAATTAACACCGCTTGTACAGAACAATGTGATATCGGATGTACAATTAAAAACGGCAAAGACAGCATATGATGCCGCAGCGGCTAATGTAGCACAGGCTCAGGCAATGGTGGGGAATGCACAGATCAACCTCGGATATGCGCTGATCAAGGCGCCGGCCGATGGTTATATAGGAAGAATTCCTTTTAAAACCGGTAGCCTTGTTGGGATGAGCACCGTGCAACCGCTGACTATACTCTCAGCGATCAAAGAAGTATATGCTTATTTCTCTTTAAGTGAAAATGATTTTCTCCGGTTCAAAGAACAATTTCCTGGTAAAACCGTAGAAGAAAAATTAAAACAAGTACCTGCTGTTGACCTGGTGCTGGCCGATAACAGTATCTATCCGCAAAAAGGTAAAGTGGAGACAGTGTCAGGACAATTTAATAATAGTATGGGTGCTATCAGCTTTCGTGCAAGTTTTAAAAATGAAGAAGGCTTGCTGCGTTCAGGTAATACCGGTAAGATACGTATTCCAAAATCTGTCACCACGTCAATGGTCATTCCACAGGAATCTACATTTGAATTGCAGGATAAAGTATTTGTTTTTGCACTGGGTGATAGTAATAAGGTAGTTAGTACACCGGTTACTATTGCAGGGAAAAGTGGTAATTATTATCTCGTAGAAAAGGGAATAAAACAAGGAGATAAAATTGTTTACTCCGGTCTTGACCGCCTGCAGGATGGTGCAGTAATAGTACCACAAAATATGTCAATGGATAGTTTGTTAAAGGCAAGGCCAATGTAAAGCCCGGTCCGATCCCGCCCCGGCAGGACAGGATCTTCCCCAAAGGGGGCACAGATCCGGATTGTTGAAGACGTTTTCATTTTTTGAAATTGCTTTGTCACAAATAAGATGATTCATCAATTAGAATATTCTGAAAAGCGGTCTTGGTGCCATCTTCTTATAAAGGGAGAATAAAGATTATAAAAGTTAAACGGGGGGTGGGTTGCGCAACCTTCGACACGTATAAAGCTTTAGAGTATTGCAAAAATGCTCAGTAGAATTAATGCAGTATAAGAGTGCGACGCAACAGCAGCTGCTAGTAGCAATACAGTTGGCCTAAAAAAACTAAAATAAATTAATACGAATGTTAAAGAGATTTATTGAACGGCCGGTACTTTCAACGGTCGTGTCTATCATTATTACGTTGCTGGGAATATTATCCTTATATACGTTGCCCATTACCTTGTTTCCTGATATAGCACCGCCTACGGTACAGGTTACCGCAGTATATCCCGGTGCTAATGCTGAAGTAGTGGCAAGAGCTGTAGCAACGCCCATTGAAGAAGCGGTGAATGGTGTGGAGAACATGACCTACATGACTTCTACATCCAGCAACGATGGTACAATGACGCTGAATGTATTTTTTAAAGTAGGTACCGATCCCGACCTGGCTGCGGTAAACGTACAGAGTCGTGTATCCCGGGCTACCAGCCTGATTCCCCAGGAA
This sequence comes from uncultured Bacteroidota bacterium, assembly GCA_946479055.1. The sequence continues at coordinate 4,274 of CAMLEX010000521.1, forward strand.
GTAGTGCAGGCCGGTATTACATCGCAAAA
>CAMLEX010000522.1 GCA_946479055.1 uncultured Bacteroidota bacterium
CGATATCTGTGGTAGTGACTGGAGTTCAGACGTGTGCTCTTCCGATCTTGAATTATAAAAGTTATCAATTAAAATTTCAGCCGATGGAACATTTTTATCTTTGGCTCCCTTCTTTAGCAGCAGCTGAACAATGTCCTCTCTCCCACCTATTTTTGCGGCAACTAGTGGAGTGATACCGGTTTTATTTGGGGCATTGATATCCGCACCACCATCAATAAGCATTTTAATTTTATCAAGGTTGCCATTTCCTGCCGCCATATTCAACTGATCAGTTAATGCAGCTTTATCAAGCAACCTTGCTGCAAAGCCCCAACCTCCTCTGATATCCTGCACCTTAAGTAATACCTGGTTGCTTCCTTTTACAAGATTTAAGGGCACAAGGTCATCATCTTTATTTACACCCCTGGGTATCCAGTTATCATGAACAAGTTTACCATTGTGCCATACTTTTATTCCATCATCACTTCCTACTGCCAGCATTACTTTGGAAGGAGCAGAAGCTTTAATTTCGGCCAGTGCATAAGCATATACAAAATCTTTTCTTTTATAAAAACTATCCAGGTCTACCATATCCTCTCCCTGAGTAACAAGCTGCCAATTAAAATCTTTTTGATTTACTGATACAGCCGGAACAGCATTACCGGCAACTATATTTACGTTAGAGATTATGTCTTCTTTGAAAACTTTTTCCTGCAGCTCATTATCAGGTTCAGATGTATCAGCGCTAACGGAAACGGGCCCGGCAACAAGCCATGTCTTCATAAATTTTCCAGCCTGTGAAGCATTGTAAGAAGCTTTATCATATCCGGTTGTTTTAGCACCAGAAATCATCGTCTGCGCCAACACAGAACCTGGGGCAATTGCAAAAAGTAAAAAAGCTAACAGCATTGTTAGCTTGTGATTGTTGTAAATATACCTGGATTTCATGTTGAATGGTTTAATGGAGAGTTGTCTAAATATAAGAATTTGTTTTCTTGATGGGTGTTAATGTTTCCTCATTCTTAGCCACGACCTTGTCATGAATCTCTCTGTTTTATTAATGCGGTATCCATCCCAGCTTTTGTGGGGGCCGGCCTCAACGTAAAGAAATAGTCTCTGGACTTTTACAAACACCGAAACAATCAGTTTCTTACACAATTTTATTTAGTTAATTTTAAAAAATAAACCTGCACATAAACTTATAAACCTGATTGCATGCCCGAAATCCCACTCCATATTCAGCAAGATCTTGACATGCCTTTTACTCTTTCTCCTGAACAGATCGATTTCTTCCAGGAGAATGGATTTATCAAATTGAAAAATGTATTATCCCCCGCAGTGATCCATTACATGAATGAAACCATTTCGGCAGAAGTGGTTCGGCTCAATACACAGCAACTTCCTATTGAACAAAGAGATACTTACGGCAAAGCATTTTTGCAGATCATGAATATCTGGACCCGGTCGGCAACCGTGAAGGAAATCGTATTTGGTAAACGCTTAGCTAAAATAGCTGCAGACCTGATGGGTGTAAATGGTGTGAGAATGTACCACGACCAGGCCCTGTTCAAAGAACCGGGTGGCGGACATACACCCTGGCATGCAGATCAATATTACTGGCCATTGAGTAATGATAATACGGTAACAGCCTGGATACCTTTGCAGGAAACAGGTTTGGAACTGGGGCCTCTTGAATTCAGTGCCAAAAGTCAGCAACTGCAGGAAGGCCGGACGCTAAAGATCAGTGATGACAGCGAAGGGATCATTCAGAAAAAATTAACTCTGCATGATTTTGAAAAAGTGGTGGAACCTTTTGATCCTGGTGAAGTGAGTTTTCATAGCGGTTGGATATTTCACAGGGCAGGTGCTAATAACACCAGCCAGATGCGAAAGGTGATGACGATTATTTATATGGAAAAAGATATGAAGTTGAAAGAACCAGGGAATGAAAATCAGCAGGCAGATTGGGAGACCTGGTGCCCCGGTGCGGTAGTGGGTGAAATCATTAATACTCCACTGAACCCAATATTATATGAACATCAGATTACTTCCTAGGGATACCATTTAAATGATAGCCTGTAAATACGAAAGACTAAAAGCCTTTTGTTCATTCAACTTCTTCTCAGTTTCAATTTCAACGCCCGGTTGATTTTCCAGGTTCTGTCGCTTTTACCGGCTTCACTGTTTTCAGGTATGAATAAATAGCTTTTAATTCTTCATCGGTCATTCGCCCGAAAGACTGCCACGGCATCGGGCTTTTTGGAATCAACTTGCCCATACGAAAACGATCAATAAAATTTTTCTGCGACCAGCCGAAAATACGGCTGCTTGAATCCGGTGTGATGTTCGGAGTAATAAACCCATCAATTTCGTTTCCGCCTGCAAAAGGTTCTCCGCTAAATGTACCGCTAAGGTCGCGTACCGTATGGCAACCATTGCAATTAGCTACATTGTTCGCCAGATATTTTCCATAGGCCGCTGAGCTGTCCCTCGTCATTTGTTTCGCTACTTCCCCGTTGGGGCCAACAGGTTTAACCATAAATGCTTTCACAGCTTTACCCAGAAAATTCAGACTATGGTCAGGCACTTTATTTTGTATAGGTTTTTGTGTCCGCAGGAAAGAAATGATCGCCGTCATATCTTCATCCGTCGTATTGTGAAATGGCATGAAATCAAATACCACGGTTCCATCGGGATGTACGCCATATCGAAGAGCCCGGGCTATTTCAGCATCAGTATATTTGCCAATACCTGTTTCATTATCGGGCGTAATATTTTTTGAATAAAGTTTTCCCACGGGCAGATCAAAAACCATTCCTCCTGTAAGCGGGACATCTTGTCCCAATTTTAACAAAGAATCGGCATTGGCTTTACTGTGGCAATCAGCGCAATGCGCGGCTCCAAATACCAGGTGTTTACCTCGCATGATGACTGCGCTATCCGTAGAAGCTGTAATGATCGGATATGGGCGGTCATATTTGATATTCTGCCTTCCCATTACCGTCAATGTTATACCCAGGATCAAAAACAACAGGATGAAACCTGTCCACTTTAGAATCTTTTTAAACCTTCGCATGTAATTTTCATTTTTAATGCGGCCAAATTAGCTTAGCCTCATTCCAATTGGAATGATATGCTGATTGAATTGTAACAAATGATACATGAGATGAGAAAAAACAAGGATACAACAAAAGCAATGCGGTTAGCGGAAAGCCATATCTTCAACTTTGTAAACTTTAATCTGAACGGTTATTTTGCCTGAATGAAAAAGAAAACGAAAACATCCGCCAGCAATATATCCGGGGAGAAAATCTCCTCTTTAATCAAGTTGCTTAAAGATTGTGGCGCAGTGCTGCAGGAGAAAAAAACTACTGCAGGTTTTGATGGCTTTATTGATACAATAGTACATGTCATTAAAAAGAAAAACACGCGGAAATCGTCTTCCATATTTACAACCATCAAGAAATTTGGAAATTATATTGTAAAAAAAGAAGGAGCAAGCTTAAGCCTGGAAATAGAAGAGCGAAGCAGTAAGCTGGGTGGGAATATGCCCATCATGGCAAATGCCCTCGGCCAATTGGGTGTTACTATTAATTGCGTGGGAGCTTTAGGGCATCCGCAAATACATCCTGTTTTTAAAAGCTTCCCTCCCAATTGTCACCTCTACAGTTTTGCTGATCCCGGTACCGCCACCGCATTTGAATTTAGTGATGGCAAAATTATGTTGGCTCAAATGGGTGAGCTTAATTCTTTTGGCTGGGATAAATTAAAAAATAAAATCGGTATTGATACCCTGACGTTTCTATACAAGCAGAGTGATTTGATTTGCCTGCTTAACTGGAGTGAAATAGATGCTTCTACCGATATCTGGAAAGGACTCCTGAAAGATGTATTGCCGCAATATTCACTTACCGGCGAGAAACAAATTTCTTTTTTTGATCTGTCCGATTGTTCTAAACGGAGCTACGAATCGATAAAAGAAATGCTGGAACTGTTACAGGAATTTGCAAAGCATACAAAAGCCATTTTAAGTTTAAATAAAAATGAAGCCCGTATTATCTACAAAACATTATATAAGAAGAGTTCCAAAAAAGATCTTTTCGCAACAGGAAAAAAGATCTTTGAGAAAACAGGTGTTCACACCCTGGTGTTGCATTCAGCAAAAGAAGTCGCTGCTTTTACTAACCAGGATAGTGTAATTATTGATACGTTTTTTATCAAAGACCCGAAACTTTCTACAGGAGCAGGTGATAATTTCAATGCAGGCTTTTGCGCCGCTCAATTATTACAGCTTGAGCTCGAATCATCTGTTATTCTCG
>CAMLEX010000523.1 GCA_946479055.1 uncultured Bacteroidota bacterium
TGCATCTACAGCCCTTCTTTTTGCGATGGCCTGGACATCTCCCGGATTCCCTACAAATGGATCTGCTGATGTAAAGACAGTAACAATTAAAGAAAAACAGAGTGGAAACTTTTCATTCTCCAGAACACACCGCATGGGCAAAGGTGTAAGTGCCAGCTGGGGTGTGAATTCTGGTGCAGGAGTTGTAGGATTTCAGTTACAAAAAACCTACGAAGATCCTACTGATCCCTATGCAGTTTGGGAAGATGTAAGTTCAGTTCCCTGCAACGGAAGCCGTTCTTACAAAGCCAATGACAACAGCGTATTTCCAGGATCTATTACCTATCGTGTATCAGCCTTGCTGGTCGATGGTAATGCAATAGAGTCGGAAATCTCAACTGTTAGTATTGTAAGTCATTAATTTGAAACAAATGACTGCTGGGGTTGTCTCTTTGCAGTCATTTGTTTGTATGCAAAAGGGTTTTAGAAAAAATGAGATTACTGAATGTAATTCCAGTGCTTATGAAAACAACTATACGTATTTTATTATTTTTATTGTTAAGCCCCCTGTTCTTTTATGGGCAGATAATCATACCCTCTATTAATGCAAGATTTGGCGTAGACGGAGAACTGAGAGCTAATTATTATAGTGGGGCTGTTGCCTCCGGTAATGACGATTGGTTTAATAATGGAACAGCCGGCACGGGAGAATTTGTTATTGATACAACAGGTGCGAAAGCCATTATGGATGCTTACAATGCTGATGCTTCTCCATGGCTTAAAAGATCGAGTTCCTTTTATCGTACGATGAGTAAACCGCAATTTAGTGTGGTTTATAACAGGCTATGGCTTGACGCTATATTCGTACGGGATTATCATGGCACCGATACAACTGTTTATACGTCGGGATCAGATAAGAATGGAATGAGCCCCGGCGCCTGGACAGGAGGTATACAGGGAGTTCCTGATAAAAATGATATCCTTGATATGATGGTGCATGTGAGAAGGGCTGGTCCTAATACCACCGATCCTTTATGGATGTTTGGTGGAATATCTCTTGATAACACAACCGGTAACCGCTATTTCGATTTTGAAATGTACCAGACCGATATTTATTATGACAGGGCATCCAAAAAATTTTATGGATACGGCGCTGATGCGGGCCATACCAGCTGGCAGTTTGATGCGGCAGGAAATATAACAAGGCCGGGAGATATTATTTTCAGCGGTGAATTCCAAAGTGGCACGCTGACCAAAATTGAGGCCCGGATCTGGGTGAAGAAAACCGATTGGCAAACGAAAGTACCGACTGCTTTTAACTATAGCGGCTTATTTGATGGAGATGGATCAGGTGCAGTATATGGATATGCCAGTATCGCCCCCAATACAACGGGTGCATTTTATACAGGACTGGGAAGTGCTAATAATACCTGGACAGGGCCATTTGGCCTGGTATTACAGGATAACTCGCTTTCTTTCACCAATCCCGCACCAGCTTCCACAACCAATGGTAAATATCTCGCCTACCAATTCATCGAGTTTTCTGTAAACCTTACGAAGTTGGGCCTTGACCCTGTAACTTTATTAGGAGGTGACGTATGCGGATCGCCTTTTAATCGCATTGTGGTAAAGACCCGTGCCTCTGCCTCCTTTACGGCGGAGTTAAAAGATTTCGTGGCGCCTACTGATTTATTTTTGGCGCCAAGGGCGTTAGCTTTAACTGAAACACCCTTTATTTGTGACGATGGATCGGGAGTTTCTGAGGTTCATGTCAGCAATCCGATTGCTACTTCCGTATATGAATGGACGACTACCGATGGAAATATTATCAGCAGCCCGAGCGGCCCATCTATCTATGTAGATCATTCAGGAACCTATATCGTCAGGCAATATTTGCAAGCGGGTTGTTCTTTATATGCAAGCGATACTATCGTGGTGCAGCCATTTAATACCTGTGCTACATTAAGCAGTAACCTGATTAATTTCCGCGGACTATTTGCTGATAATAAAACGAAGCTTAGTTGGAAAGTGCTGAGTGATGGGCAGGTGCAATACTTCGAGATACAACGAAGCCTGGATGGAATAAATTTTACTTCGGTTGGCCAGGTTGATGCTCAATCTTCGCTGCCGGCTTCAGCAGCCTATACGTATATTGATGTTCCGGATAATAAAGGAATTCAAAGAATCTACTACCGGATAAAATTGGTGAACAAGAATGGCAGTACTGCAAAATATAGCAATATTATAAGTATCGTTTTTACCACAAACGAGAAGGGCAAACTGACTGTTTTCCCCAACCCGGTAAAGGATATTTTGGAAATACAGCTCTATTCAAAATCAGCAACAAAAGTAAAAATTGAAATATTTGAATCGTCTGGAAGATTAATTCATTCTTCTGCTACAACGGTACAGAAAGGAAATAATGTGATTACCATGGATGAACTTACCAACCAACCACGGGGATTATATTTTGTCCAGGTTTATATCAATGATGAAATATTCAGGGAAAAGATTTTATTAACCCGTAAATAATTAAAATAAATTAAGAACTCTTTCTATCCGGTATAAATGGATGGAAAGAGTTTTTTTATTTACATCGCAAAAAGATTGGATGCCTCTTGCAACCAGGTTATGAACTTCATTATCAGGCACCTCCGTAGTTATTACCATTACCCTTCCAGTTTCGTCTTCGCGATAATAGAATTATACTTTCAATCAGTCACTATTACCCTGCCCGCATATTATGTTTCCTGTAAACTGATGGGTTATTACGATGCTCAAACTGTATTTAATCATGACAAATGAATGACTATTACTATTGCTTTTGGCGACATCAGTCTCTATTTTTAAATTCTAAAATCATAAATTTTATGAAAACACAATTATCGGCATTTGCTATTTCGGCAATGATTATCACCACAGGCTTTACACCAGTAACTTCGGAAAATTCAGTTGAGACACAATTAAAAGTAAAAGCTGGATATGTGCAAAGCCCCGTTTTTACTTCTTTCTCAACCCACCGCCAGGGGAAAGGCATAGCCCTCACCTGGGGAGTTGAAACTACTGCGGGTGTTGTGAGTTTTTCAATTCACAAAACATATGAAGATGTTACTGATCCATATGCGTTTTGGGAAGAGATAGGGTCATTGCCCGGCGATGGCTCCAAGTCTTATAGATTCACCGACGACAATGTTTTTCCCGGATTTATCAGCTATCGCATATCGGCTTTGCTAAGCGATGGAACGATAGTAGAATCAGGAATTTCGACTGTTCAAATTATAAGTCGTTAATTTTTTAAAATAAAAAGACTGTGAAGGTGGTTTCTTCACAGTCTTTTTTGTTGCTGATAAAGGTATTGGTAAACGAGATGCTTTTAAGTTTATAAATATGATATAGTTTATCTGTCCGGTTAGCTCAATAGTGTTTTAAATAAGTGTCAATAAATAACCCAGCAAGGAGCCTCCTAAAACAATCAATGCACTATTGATTTTTCTGAAACCGAATGTTAACGCAATACTCAGCACTGCAATTAAAATTGCACGCCAGTCAGTAATTGTTTCTTTTCCCATTTTGTAGCAGACTGCCAAAATCATTGCAACAGAAGCAATGTTTACGGCATCAAGAAATGCGGAAAACAACTTTGAGTTTCGCATTTTTTTTACCATTGGGTTAAGCAAAGCGACAAATATAAAAGATGGAAGAAATACGCCAATGGTCGTAACAGCCGCACCGGGCAGGTCATTGACCTGGTAACCAATAAATGTTACCGCTGAAAAAACAGGACCTGGTGTAAATTGTCCCACTGCTATTGCATCTATCAACTGTTGTCTTGATAAAATTCCTTTCGCTACCAGTTCTGTATCCAAAAAAGCAAACAATACATAGCCGCTGCCATATAACACAGCCCCGATCTTTAAAAAGATGAAAAACAAATGCAGGTTACTAACTGAAAGCAGTGTTGTATTTGAAACCTGCAGTAGTATTGCTGGAAAAAAGCCATTTATGGTAACGTTACTTTTTGATCTGATTGCTGCAAGGATCAACGCAAACAATCCTGCGCCGGCCATAATATAGATCTCGTTGAAGCCAAAGAGGGATAGTGCCAATGCTGTTAAACCAATCATACCCAGTTCAACTGTTTTAAATGATTTTTTTGCTAAAGGATAAACTACAGCAAGGATGATGGCTATGATGGCTGGCTTTATTCCATATATGAAGGCTTGAATTTGCGGAAGCTGCCCATACCGTTTATAAAGCCAAGCAAAAAATCCCGTAATAACAACAGCAGGAAATATAAAACATAAGCCTGCCGTT
>CAMLEX010000524.1 GCA_946479055.1 uncultured Bacteroidota bacterium
TATGTAAACAGCATAATGTTTTGTTGGTAGTAGATAATTGTATTGCTACACCGGCTGTACAACAACCTATCCGATACGGTGCTGATCTTGTATTACATTCGGCTACCAAGTTCATTGACGGGCAGGGAAGAGTTTTAGGTGGCGTAGTAGTTGGAAAAAAAGAATTGATCAAACAATTGTACTTATTTATTCGCAATACAGGGCCATCCATGAGTCCGTTTAATGCATGGGTACTTAGCAAGAGTTTGGAAACATTGTTTATCCGTATGGAAAAACATGCGTCTAATGCACTATACCTGGCAAAAGCCCTGCAAAATCATATAAAACTAAGTTGGGTAAAATATCCATTCCTGCATGATCATCCTCAATATGAAATTGCCAAAAAACAAATGGCTAATGGTGGCGGCATTCTGACGTTTGAGATAAAAGGTGGCGTTGATGGTGGCCGCAAATTTCTGAACGCATTGCAAATGTTATCTATGACCAATAATCTTGGCGATAGCCGGAGCATTGCGTCACACCCTGCTTCTACTACACATTCAAAACTAACAGAAGAAGAAAGAAGTGCTGTGGGAATTACACCAGGACTCATTCGTATATCTGTGGGCCTGGAACATCCGGAAGATATCTTAAATGATATTTTGCAGGCATTGGAAAAATGCTAGCAGTGAATGGTGAGTAGTGAGTGGGTTGCCTGCAGTTTATTGCTCGCCACTGACAATTCACCATTGACTATGTTAAATTTGTCTGTTGCTTTTGTAAACTAAAGTTCTTGTTTGCATAATGTTGAAGTAATATGCCGCATTTAGCTTTGCAGCATCATTAATCAAAACCTCAATCTATGCAAACGAAAATCATCTATTCTTTAATTGCTCTGGTTATCACCGTTACTATTAGTGCACAGCAACCTTTTTACACAGCCAGTATAAATAATAACCGGATACCTGAAAAGGAAACTTCTTTTTTTGTTTCAATAATTCCGGCTAAGACTGCTACTGCATTTGATGTATTTGCTCAGAATCCTGAAAAAAAGAAAATTCAGGTGCAGATCAGTCACCAGGTGTTGGGCGTTTTAGTGGACACAAGTTTTACCGGCGAACAGTTCAAGTGCCGTTATAATTTTGACCAGGTTGAAGATGGTCGCTACAAGGTAACCCTGATCAATGGAAAAGAAAAAGTGACAAAGGAGCTTGAGATCAATACTATCACAAAGCGTAATGTGGAGATGCGGTAAAAAAATGTAATCCTTATAATGAGCTCTCACATAATTGTGCGAGAGCTTTTTTATTTTGTTTTACCACAATTTTTCCAGGAAGAAATTCAAAACTTCAATGGCAATAAGGGCAATGATGATCCACTCCAAAAAAACGCTGTTACGGTATTGAAGAATGTCTTTGAACAATTCTAAATTTTCTTTTACAATTCCTAAGCCTTCTGATACATTGCGGAATCTTTCGGCAAGCTCAAAGTTGCGCTTCAGTTCCGTATGCAATTTATCAAGGCGCTCATCTTCCCATGTTTCCGGGGGAGAATCAAAGATGTAAAGATTCTCTGCGATCCTGTTTTTCAGTAGAAGTGTTTTGCCAATAAATTTTTTCAATTTCGTTCCTGAAATGGCAAGCCTGCCTTTTTTCTCCAATATCTGTGTATGGAAGTTGGTTTCTTCCATCAGTTGGGTGGTTTGTTCCGAGTAATAATCCAGCGCCACTGACTGCGATACATTCAGCATGATCATCCGCAATACTTTGCGGTCAGCAGAAGTAATTTCAATTTTGTTGTAACTGATTTTATTTTCTGGTGCACCTGATTCAACTATGAATTCATCACTCAGTGTTTCCGAAAAGCGGTTTTTGCAAAAAGGTTCAATAAAGCGAAGAAAAGAAGAGCTGTCAACCGCCTGGTAGTTTAAAAAACTTACTACGCCATATTTGAAAATATAAATGCAGCGGTCATCACTGATGCCGTAAAAAAGTTCATCGGAATCGCTATAGATCAGCTCACCTGTAAAAGCCGCTTTCAGGTTTTTTATATCAATGCTATCCGCAATCTGGTAAGAGACAACCTTGTACATAAATTTCTGTAATCAAATATAGCAATACCTGTTCTTACCTGGAAGCTGGGCTGAAACCGTTGTATTAAATTTTTAGTAAATGAAGTTCAATTCCTATTTCTGCTTGCCTTTTTTCCATTTGGTCAATTGCTGCAATGAGGCTTTCAGGTCTTTATGCAGTTCAGCTTCTAACTCTACTTTTTCACCATTTGGCCGGGTGAAGCTAAGCCGGGAAGCATGCAATGCAAGGCGGTTTAAAATGGGTCTTTCTTCCAGTTCATTTTTAGAAAGTTTGAATTTACTCTTGAGCGAGGAGAGCAATAAAGGTTTCCCATCGCCATATAATTCATCGCAAACTATTGGATGACCCATATCTTTCATGTGTACCCGGATCTGGTGAGTGCGACCAGTATGTATCCTGAATTGCATCCATGAGTAACTGCCAAAATTTTCAAGGACTTCGTAATCGGTTAGCGATTGCTTGCCACGCCGGTTAATGATCATCGTTCCTCTCGTTACCATATTCTCAGCTATCGGCAGATCAATACTTCCTTTGGAAGTAGCAGGCGAACCTATTACCAGGCCCGTATATATTTTTTCCGTTTGCCTTTCTTCAAATTGCATAGAAAGATGACGGTGTGCTGTTTCATTTTTTGCAAACACGATCAAGCCGCTTGTATCTTTATCTAACCGGTGAACAGTAAATATGTCATTGTATTTTTCTTGCAATAAACTTTTTAAAGAAATTTCTTTTCCTTCCCTGTCGGGAATAGACAGTAAACCGGAAGGTTTATTTAATGCAATGAAATCATCGTCTTCAAAAATGATCAACTCTGCAAGTTTCATGTAAATCTATTCGTGTGTATTGATGAATAATCACCAATTCGTGATAATTAGTGTAATTCGTGTTGTTACTTCCCTTTTCCAAAATGTTTCAGATCTCTTACTTCTTTCTCAGATAGAAACCGCCATTTGCCCCTTTCAATATTTTTTTTGGTAAGTCCGGCAAAGATCACTCTGTCAAGATTTTTTACATCATAACCCAATGCTTCAAATATCCGACGGACGATACGGTTACGGCCACTATGAATTTCAATACCCAATACGGCTTTGTCAGATATATCGGCATATGCTAATGCATCTACATTGGCCATACCATCTTCCAGCATCACGCCTTTTAATATTTTTTCAAAATCTTTTTTCTCCAGTGGTCTGTTGAGCGTGACCGCATATACTTTTTTGATATTATTGCTGGGATGTGTCAGTTTTTGAGAAAGTTCGCCATCATTGGTCAATAATAAAACACCAGATGTATTTCGGTCCAATCGTCCCACAGGATAAATTCTTTCAGGGGTTGCTTTTCCAATAATGTCTAAAACTGTTTTTCTTCCCTGTGGATCATCTGTGGTGGTAATAAAATCTTTGGGTTTATTGAGTAAAATGTAAACAAGGTTCTTTGATACGAATATTTTTTTGCCATTCACTCTTACTTCATCCCTTGATGATACTTTATGGCCCGGTTCAGTGATCACGACATTATTCACCTTTACCTTTCCCTGTTTCACTATCTCAGCCGCCTCTCTTCTTCCCGAAATACCGCTATGCGCAATGAACTTATTCAATGGCATCAGTTCCGGTGTTTTGGGAACTGTGTTTGAAGTTTTTGCTTCGTTCCTCGCAATGACAGGTTTGAGGTTTGAGGTTGGTTGCCCGCTGCTCACTGGCCGTTGCCTGTTGCTTGTTACTTGTTGCTGATTGTTGGATACTTGTTCCGTATTTCTTGTTCCTTGTGTCTTGTGAACAATATCTTGTGCCTTGTCTTTCGTCTCTTTTGCATTAAAGGTGGCTCTTGCCCCTTGTTCCTTGTATCTTGTACCTTGTACCTTGTTTCCCGCGCCTTCAGTTTTTTGTTTTCTTGACTCCGCTCTTTTTTGTTCAAAGTATTCTTCTCTTTCTTTCTTTACTTTTCTTTTTTCCTGACGGAAACTTTCCTTAATAGCTGCGTTGCTTTTTTTAGGCTTAAACTTGTCGAAATGACTTGATTTCTTTTTCATGTGTAGTAGTTGCTGTTTTACAACAGTAATTTGATGAGGGACAAAGATAATTAAAAAGCCCCTGGTAATTACCAGGAGCCCTTACTAATCATTAAACAACATTCCTTAAACCGTCTTTCTTCTTGTGGGTCGTTGCTTTTTCTGCTCTTCTAATTTTTTTAGCTGGTCTTCCGT
>CAMLEX010000525.1 GCA_946479055.1 uncultured Bacteroidota bacterium
TTGTTCAGCTGTGTTTGTGCAGTTGAAGTGACCGCCGATGGCGGAAGGGACGATCAACCAGGGTACTAAAGCTGGCTCCACTACTGTTTTCCCGGTTAATAAAAAATATGTTACTAATTATTTATTCCCTTATAGTATTTCGGCTGACTCATTATTGTATTTAAAAACCAGTTATCGTCGCCGGCCGGCTTTTTATATCAAAGATGCAAGTGGAGAGCACAGACTGAGGGCAAAGGATATTTCTATTGATGATCAGTTCTCCTACCGCAATGGAAAGATCGTGTATGCAGCTTATGAAAACGATGCCCGCTGGAGATGGAGGGATTATAGTGTGATTAAACTATTAGATATACAAACAGGTCAGCAAAGAGATATTACAAAGAAGTCAAAATATTTTTCACCTGATATTTCACCAAGCGGAAGAAAAATAGCGGCGGTAGAAATAGGGATCAATGGCAAAAGCGAATTACATATCCTTGATGCATTGACGGGTACTATCGAAAATAAAATTGTAAACCATGAGGTGAGCATCTTTACTGATCCAAAATTTATCACGGAAGATTCTTTAGTTGCCGCTGCAAGACTGCGTGATGGAAAAATGGCTCTTGCTCTTATTGATTTGAAAGCCGGCAATATTATGCGGCTTACTCCGCCTTCATTTAATGTGGTTGGCTACCCTTCCATATACGGCAATATTGTTTATTTCACTGCTACTTACGATGGCAGCGATAATGTATTTGCTCTTAAGCTGGATGATAAAAAGATATATAAGGTAACAAACGGAACCCTGGGAAATTATTTTGTAAATGCCGCAAACGGAAAAATAACCTGGTCAGGTTTTACTGCTGAAGGTTATCAATTGCAGCAAAAAGATAAAATTGTTTTTGCCGGAGATACAGTAAATTTTAATGTTGATGATAAACTTAACCCGGCATATCCTGTAAGCCATAGTAATACTATTTCTGAAATACTTTCAGGAAATCTTTCAAAGCAAAATTTTCTTGTGAGCAAATACAAGAAAGGAACAAGGCTGGTGAATTTTCATAGTTGGCGCCCTTATTATGAAGACCCGGAGTTTTCATTTTCTTTATATGGCCAGAACGTGTTGAACACATTGGAAACGGAATTATATTATCTCTACAATGAGAATGAAAATACAAATGCGGTTGGATTTAATACTGTGTATGGTGCGTGGTTTCCCTATCTGAATGTGGGAACACAATATACTTTTAACCGTACTGATCTTATAAATAATAAATTTAAAGAATGGGATCAACTGGATACAAGAGTAGGATTAAGTATCCCGCTCAGTTTTACAAGCGGTCGGACATATAAAAATTTCACAATTGGTTCTGACTATGTATATCGTAGTGATATGATCAAAGGAGAAGCCAAATTGAATTTCGCTAATAGTAATTTCAGTTACCTGACGCATAGAATATCATTTAGCCAGCAGATAGAAACGGCTGTGCAGCATATTTATCCGCATTTGGGTTATTCAATTTCAGCACGACATAGTCATGCGATAACAAAGTATAAAAGCTGGCAGTTTATAGGTGGGACTTCTTTATACCTTCCGGGATTTGCTTCTACTCACAATATTATTTTATCAGGGGCTTTGCAGGAAAGAGATACGCTGAACGCATTATTCAGTAATCAATTTTCTTATTCGAGAGGTTATAATGAAACAAATTTTTCGAGAATGTGGCGCACTTCTATTAATTATCATTTTCCATTATGGCATCCGGATTGGGGATTTGCCAGCATACTTTACCTGCAACGGATAAGAGCCAATGGATTTTATGATTTCACAAAAGTATTTTCAAATGATAAAAAGAGTACTGCTGATCAGCGCAGTGTTGGCGGCGAAATATATCTTGATACAAAATGGTGGAACCAATATGAATTGACCTTTGGTATTCGGATCAGCCGTTTACTGGATAATGATCTGTTTACACGATCAAAAGGAACGGTGTATGAGTTTATATTGCCGGTGAGTATTTTGCCGAGGTAAAATTTTACGCAAAGGCGCTAAGGAGCAAAGACAACTTAGCGCCTTACTATCTTTGCGTCTTTGCGTGAAATTTATTTGATCATAAAGAAGAAAGGCTTTCTTCTATCGCTCTGATCTTTGCTTCAGCATCAGATTTTTTCTTCCGCTCAATTTCTACTACTTCCGGTTTTGCATTTTGTACAAACCTTTCGTTGCTGAGTTTCTTTTCTACAGAGATCAAAAAGCCTCTGTGATATTCAAGGTCTTTTTGTAACTGTTCTTTTTGAGAAGCAGTATCTAATACAGTTGTTGTTTCAATAAAGAACTTATCTTTTTGAATTACTACATTAATACAATTGCTGACAGGAGTATCTGTATAAGAAATCAATTCTGCATTTACCTGTTTGGCAAGAATTGATTCTATCGGTTGATAAACTGTTTTATCACTGGCAAGGATATGCAGTTTGATCGTTTCCTTTGGTTTCAGCTGAGTCTTATTTCTTGCATCACGGATAGCGGTGATTACTTCTTTTAATACAACAGCTTTTTTTAATATTGCTGCATTGCTTTCAGTAATGGCAGGATATTGCTTTATGGTAATATCATCTTTTTGTTCTTTCAGCTGATGATATATTTCTTCCGTAATAAAAGGCATGAATGGATGCAGCAGTTGCATCAATTGTTCAAAGAAATCAACCGTCTTATTATAAACCGAAACTTCAATGGGCTGTTCAAAACCCGGCTTCACCCATTCCAAATACCAGCTACAGAAATCATCCCAGATAAGAGAGTAAATTGTTTTCAATGACTCACTCAATCTGAAGTCTTTGAATTGTTCATCTAATTGTAATCTAACTTCATTCAACCTGCTTTCCAACCACTCCACCGCGAAGTTGGGTTCCAACTTCTGGCTTCCGACTTCTGACTTCTGATCTCTGACTTCCGACTTCCTTCCTTCCCACATCTTTACCAACTTCAACGCATTCCATATCTTATTAATAAAGAACTTGCCTTGCTCATTTCCAGCCTGATCCCACATCAGGTCATTACCTGCAGGAGAGGAGATCATGATTCCGAAACGGACAGCATCAGCTCCATCATTTTCAATCATCTCTAAAAGATCGGGAGAATTACCTAATTGCTTACTCATCTTTCTTCCGACCTTATCTCTTACAATTCCTGTGAAATAAACCTCATTAAAAGGTTTTTCGCCTTTGTATTCATATCCTGCCATGATCATCCGGGCTACCCAAAAGAAAATGATCTCCGGTGCAGTTACTAATGTGTTAGTCGGATAATAATATTTTACTTCTTCATTATCGGGATTGCTGTATCCTTTAAATACTTCAAAGGGCCAGAGCCAACTGGAGAACCATGTATCCAAACAATCTTCATCCTGCTTTAAAGAAAGCTGTGAGGTATTAGCTGTGAGCTTCGAGCTTTCAGTGCTCATGGCTCGTAGCTCACTGCTCGTCGCTTGTTTAATAGCTTCTTCCACATTTTTAGCAACATATACATTCCCTTGTTCATCATACCATGCCGGTATCCGATGTCCCCACCAAAGCTGGCGGCTGATGCACCAGTCCTTGATATTTTCCATCCAGTGGCGATACAGGTTTTTAAACTTAGCAGGATAGAATTTTATTTCATCATCCCCGTCCGTACCGGCACGGGCGGGCATTACAGCATTGAGAGCAGGGCCAGATATTTTTTTCATATCCACCCACCATTGCAGGCTCAGCCTGGGCTCTACCACTACATCTGTTCTTTCGCTATAACCTATTTCGCTTGTATAATCTTCTGTCTTTACTAAAAACCCTTTTTCTTCCAGTTCTTTAACGATCTTTTTTCTTGCTCCAAACCTGTCTTCACCAATATAGATCTGCGCGGTTTCATTCAATGTGCCATCTTCATTGAGAATATCTATTACTTCAAGATTATGTTTTTGCCCCAGCATGTTATCATTGATATCATGAGCCGGTGTTACTTTCAATGCGCCTGTACCGAAATCCATCGTTACATAGTCATCAGCAATAATGGGGATACGCCGATTGATTAACGGAACAAAAACAAATTTTCCCTGCAGGTGTTTATAGCGTTCGTCATCCGGATGAACAAAAACGGCCGAATCGCCCATGATGGTTTCGGGGCGAACAGTAGCGATGGTAATGAAGTTGACTGATGACTGTTGACCGTTGACCTTACTATCATCTTCTAAAAAATATTTAAGGTAATAAAGCTTCTGCTGTGTCTCTTTCCTGATCACTTCTTCATCACTCAAA
>CAMLEX010000526.1 GCA_946479055.1 uncultured Bacteroidota bacterium
CATTCCGCCTTCACCACCACCACTTAAACTCAAGTCCGCACTTTTTATCAATCCCTTTTGATAAAACATATCCTGCCAGTCGGTATTCCCATTAAAAGCAGGATTTAAACTATCTGTAAGCAGGTAAGGTAAATTCCTTTGATCAGCATAGGTTAGTTGTCTTTGCAGTATTTCCAATTTTTGTCTTCTTTCTACAGCACCTAAGGTTACATCACGCAGTTCGGGACGTTGTGTTAATCCTGCATAACCAACAACGGTTACCCTCGGCGCACCACTTCTTCCTTTTTTTGTAGTAATAAGAATAACACCATTCGCAGCTCTTGATCCATATATAGCTGCTGAAGAAGCATCTTTTAATACATCTATTGATTCAATATCATTTGGATTAATGCCACCGAGATAATTATTACCGGTACCTGTGTTTGGTCCTACATAGGATTCAGTTGGTTGTGGCACACCATCTACTACATATAAAGGAGAGTTGATCACCTGGAACTCATCATAATTACTACTCACCAATGAATTTCCCCGAACAGCTACTGTTGGCGTAGCACCGGGCTGACCTGAAAAATTTTGAACGTTGACACCGGATAACCGGCCCTGTAAAAGCTGATCAAAGCTTGAACTCGGAAGATTAGCCAGCTCTTTACCTGAAATGCTGGAAATAGCAGCCGTTGATTTTTTCCTGGTTACTTTCTGGTAACCAATAACAACAACTTCCTCCATTCTGCTTTCGGATGCTGCCATCACAACCGAAATGGAAGTTTTCCCACTCAATTTAAAATCCTGGGAGTTATAACCTACCAGTGATACATGTAAAACAGCATTTGCCGGTGCTGAAAGAGAGAATGCACCCTTTGCATCTGTTACTGTTCCGGTTTTAGTTCCTTTGATCTGTACCGATACAAAAGGAAGTGGCTGGCCCTGATCATCGTTGATCACACCAGTGATCTTTGTTTGTGCAAAGGAAGACAGTGCTAAATAAATAGCACATAAGAAGAGGAGAGCTTTTCTCATGCGAGCAGTTTTTTTGGTTAACTAATAAAGAAGCAGTATGAAATATCCGTGTATTAAGTCAGGTTGAAATTACTTGAATAAGAAATGAATGGATATGCAAATTCTAATCAGTACTAATCAAATTTTAACATTAAAATTTCTCAATGCTATTTTTTGCGTAAACGCAATCGATTGTTTGATTAAAAAAATTATTTTATGCGCAATATCGGATTTTACACACAACAAGGATCGTCTTTGAAGAACTACATAAACAGATAACCCTATTTAAAAATTGGCTGAGAGGAACAGATCATAAAACACGAAGCATTTATTATTTACTCAGCTTTATTCAGTGTTAAAAAAATGCGCTTATTTATATTATCCTGTTTTTTACATATCATCTCTCCTTTAAAAGAATAAACTAAAAATTACTGTAAAAAAAGAAAAGGGGTTGCCCCCCTTTCGATAACTAAGACTGCTTGCTTATGCTTATGAAAAAATTGCTCTGCACTTATAATTATGTATCATTTAAAACTTATCCTACCAATTTCTTTAAACAGCTTTAAAGAAATTAAAATTAATTTTTCACTGTTTACTGTTTATAAAGACTCCTTCTTAAGAATTCTTGGATTGAATACTCTTCCTGCGGTACGGTTAGGATGCGCCTGTATCTTTACTTCCACTTTTGTTTTTCCTTTCAGCAATTCAGCGGGAATAGGATATTCCACATCAAAGAATTTTCCTGTTTCAGCTCCTTTTAATTCCTGTGTGGCGATCTTTGTTCCATTAATTAAAATATCAAAAGCTCTTCCTTTATCATCACCAAGATATGATAAGAGCAATACGGATTCAACATCCGGCAAAACTTTCATATCAAAAGAAAAGAAACCACCATTTCTTACTTCGCGGCCGCCACGACCAAAAGCATTGTCTGTATAGGATTGTTCACTTGCTTTCAAATTATGATCCCGTTCCGGTTGCATTTCACCCAAACGCATGATATCAATCGTTCTATCATCCAATGCTTTTTGTTTTTTCTTTTCAGCTTCATAAGCGGCTTGCCGTGCTATCCACTCACTGTTTGAAAAATAATCCCAATATACACTGTAATGCTGCTCATAAGTTTTGTAAAAAGCAGCCAGCTCCACATCGTTGGGTTTACCAACACCTTTCAATTTAAAACTTAACGGAGCAGACGCCGGTTGTACCCAATCAGCAACATTTCTATTGTCCGTTAATAACACGGGAGCTCCATATACAGGGTCCGGCATTTCATTGCCCAATTGACCGGCCAACACGATGGGGCCATATAACAAAGCGATACGGTTTGCATTATCCGGCATCGATTCTGTATATAAAGACATCGGAAATGAAATTTCAATCTTATCATTATTCTTCCAGGTTCGGTTGATATTTATATAGCCATGCTCATCTTTTACAACATTTGTTTTTACCCCATTCACTTTTACCTGCATACCTTTTGTAGCCCACCAGGGATGACGAACACGAACGGCAAATTTCTTTTGAGTTTTAGTTTGAATAGATAATGCGGTATGATCTGTTTCCGGGTAAGAAGAAGTTTGCCTTATCCTAACTCCTTTGTTTTTCCAATCTAGTTGTGATGGAATAAAAAGATTTACATATAGGCTTCCGTCCGCTCCCTCGTAGTAAATACTTTCCGCATATTTGGAATGGTTTTCAATACCTGTACCTACACAGCAGGTGAACGTATTGAACTTATCGCTGAATTCCTTTTTTGCTCCCATCCGCAACGGAACGAAGTAACACATCATTCCTGTTGTTGGATTTTGCGAAGCAAGAATATGATTGTACAATGTTCTTTCATAAAAATCTCCCAGCTTGCTATCGGGTTGCCAGCTGAATAAATGTCTTGTCAGCTTTAGCATATTATAGGAGTTGCAGGTTTCAGCTGTGTTATCGCTGAGGCGGTCATTCAGTTTATCAGCAGGGCCACAATATTCATAGTTGCTGTTGCCGCCAATAACATAGGAATGATGACTGACCATTGTATTCCAGAAAAAAGAAGCGATCGTTTTATCCCGTTCATTGCCGGTAAGTGCATATTGCATGGCGCTGCCGATTGCTTTTGGCACTTGCGTATTGGAATGTTTTCCCGGCATTGGATCGATCTGTTTTGACAAAGGCTCCATGACAAACTGATCAAAAAATTTATAGGACAGATCAAGGTATTTTTTATTGGCGGTGATACTATACAAATTGACTAATACATCATTCATTCCCCCGTATTCGCAATTGAGCATTTTATTTAATTGCTCTGGCGTTAAATGATTAATGGTATTGTATGTCCAATCGGCCATGCCTGTCACCAGTTTAACCGCTTTCTTGTTATCGCAATACAAATAGGCATCCAGGAGTCCCGCCATTACTTTATGAACCGTGTACCATGGAGCCCAGCCGCCATTCAAATCAAACCCACCTGTTTTTATATCACCTCTTGCTACTTTTGCAAACAAAGTATCTTCTCCGGGAATGGCTCCTATATAGCCTGTTTTACGGGCCAGTTGGCATCTTTCCAGTTCATCGGTTATATAATCTACTTTTTCTTTAAACCGTTTATCACCCGTAGAAATATACATCATCGCACAGGCAGAAAGATAATGACCCAACGTATGACCAGACAAGCCGTCACTTTCCCAACCACCATACACAGAATCTTTTACCGGGAGATGAGCGTTCTTATAAAAACGATACAAAAGCCTGTTGGGTTTTATCTCTAATAAATAGGCTGCATCTTTATCCATCGCATTTTTAAACGGGCTTCCCCCTAACAACTTTACATCGCGGAGATTAAATGCATAAGCTTTGATAGCTACAACTGGCTTCACTTTCCGCCGCTGGTTATTTTTTTCGTGGACATAATTCTGGGAATTAGCTCCAACAGCTATTGAATACAGGGCCATCAGCATTAGCAATTTTTTCATCTCTACCTGTTTTAAAAAGTTTAAACAATGCAGCTAAACGATATGCGAAAAAAGAAAATAGGCCCTCTTCAGCATATACTATTTTCAATGCAATAAATCATATCACCTGGAATCCATGCGCATAAGGGTCATCATCATCGATCTTTATCGTATTATAGCCGTATACAATAGCCCATCCTTCAATGGAGGGAACGATAGCGGGCTTTCCCGCTACTGTTGTTTCTTCTTCTATCCGCCCGATAAACTGTGAACCGATAATACTTTCGTGTACAAACTCATCATCCTTCTTCAATTTTCCTTTTGCATACCATTGCGC
>CAMLEX010000527.1 GCA_946479055.1 uncultured Bacteroidota bacterium
TATTACCGGGCGAAAACAATTTGTTCAACTAAAAATTATCGTTATGCAACTTGATATAACAACAACATTACCCGGCTATAAGGTAAATGATTACCTGCTTGTTTTAAGACCGCATGAGGAATTGTGGAACAGGATTATGAAGGTTAAGGAGGAGTTTGCTGAACAGTATCAATCGGAACATGCCAGATGGGGCAAGCCGCATATCACACTGGCCAATTTTGTTCAGTATGAAATGATGGAAGAAAGGCTGATCAACCGGTTGAATGTAGTAGCAATGGGCTTTCCTCCTTTCAAACTGGAGCTGAAAGATTTTGGCAGTTTTCCTTCCCATACCATCTACATAAATATTACATCAAAGGTTCCGGTGCAAAGCCTGGTAAAACAAGTTCGCCACGAAGCGCAACGGCTGATGAAACTGAATGAAGAGAATAAGCCTCATTTTATTTTGGAACCTCATCTCACTATTGCAAGAAAGTTAAAACCCTGGCAATATGAAAAAGGATGGCTGGAATACAGCAATAAAAATTTTACAGGAAGATTTATTGCTGATGCAATGCTATTATTGAAAAGACCGGTAGGCGAAATGAAATACAAGACAGTGAGTCGGTTTGATTTTCAAAACCTTCCCGTATTAACAAAGCAAGGGGAATTATTTGGCTAAGAAGTTAGTAACAGTAACAAATAAAGTGAGATGGGAAAAGTGCGAAAGGAGAATAAGGAGTAAGGGTAGGTGCAGTGTGATTTGAAGAGACAACTCTTTATTCTCCTTTTCTTTTTCTCTTAATATTTCTGTTAATCAGTGTTAATCTCCCGAAGTACCGGGACAAGTTGTGGCTAAAATCAAAAACCATGTCAGAAAAACTACAGCAGGACCATTTCAAAGTGGCTGCTAAAAATAAAGAAGAAAGCGAACAGTACTTACAGGGGCGAGGCGCCCAGTTCAATACAAAAAATCGCTTTTTTAAAAACGAAACTACCAGGGAACATATAGAAGGTATTGATGATTGGAGCGAAGAAAATGTTCCTACGCAATACCTTGAACAGGAATCAAAAACAATAGTCAATAAAGTGGAGAGTCCCGATGTAGGAATGAGTTACAGTATGAATCCCTATGCCGGTTGTGAGCATGGCTGCATTTATTGTTATGCCCGAAATGTGCATGAGTACTGGGGCTACAGCGCCGGTCTGGATTTTGAAAGAAAGATCATTATCAAAAAAAATGCTCCGCAGTTGTTACGGAAGTTTTTAATGCATCCAAAATGGGTATGTCATCCAATTATGCTAAGTGGTAATACGGATTGCTATCAACCTGCTGAACAAAAATATAGATTGACAAGAGGTTTGCTGGAAGTATGCAATGAGTTCAATCAACCGGTAGGGATACTCACAAAAAACTCCTGGATACTGAAAGACAAAGATGTATTACAGGAAATGGCAAATAAAAAATTGGTATCGGCGATGGTATCAATCACTTCTTTTAATGAGGACTTGCGTCGCATCATGGAACCACGAACAACTACGGCTAAACAAAAATTAAAAGTGATTGAAGAATTAAGTACAGCCGGTGTACGAATGGGGGTTATGATGGGCCCAATGATACCCGGTCTGAATGAACACGAAATGCAACGAATCATGAAAGCGGCGAGGGACAATGGAGCTACTTTCACGGCTTATACTTTTATCCGGTTGAATGGCGCTATCAAATTTTTATTTCATGACTGGTTATATAAAAATTTCCCCGACCGTGCTGATAAGGTCTGGCACCTGATAGAACAAAGTCATGATGGGCAGGTAAATGATACAAGATGGGGGGTAAGAATGAGAGGTGAAGGAATTATTGCACAAATGGTGGCGCAGCAGTATAGAAAATATGGTAAGCTTTATGGAATGAATGCAGAAGATTGGAGTTTGGATACAAGTATTTTCAGAAGGCCGGGGGAACAGGGGAGGTTGTTTTGAGGATAAATGATTGTGTATATTTCCGTTCGATAGGAAAATTACAAGGATGAAATCATTTTCAGCAACTGCATAAATAATGTAAAGAAAAAGGCAATTAGAGTTCCTAACGGAAAAACTTACGATGAAATGCCTGTAATCAATGAAGAAACAGAAACTGTTTCTTATTAAAGATTATTTTTGGTTTCACTATGGTTATTCTCATTCAATGCAAAGACAGGGTTGGGCTGGTAGCAGCTATTGCCGGATTAATGGCGCAGAAAAATATCAACATCGTTTCCATGCGGGAACATGTGGATACAGTGGCTAACCAATTTTTTGTACGGCTTGTTGCTGAAAAGCATACCGATGCAGACCCGTTGCTAAATGACCTCAAAGCTGCCTTGCCGGAAGATGCTCTCATCAGCGTAAACCCTGATCCTGAAAAGAAGATCATACTCCTGGTAACGAAAGAATATCATTGCCTCAGCGACATACTCGTAAGAAATCATTTTAAAACACTGGGCGCAAGGGTGCAGTGTGTTATTGGCAACCACGATGTTTTAAAGGATATTTGTGAGCGGTTCGAAGTCCCATTCTTCCTGGTGAGCCATGAAAATAAAAGCAAGGAAAAATTCGAATCGGAATTGCTTGAAGTAATAAACAAATATCCGCATGAGTATCTGGTGCTGGCAAAATTTATGCGTATTCTTTCACCGCAGTTTGTTAAGTTATTTCCCATGCAAATTATAAATATCCATCATTCCTTTCTTCCTGCTTTTGTTGGAGCTAATCCTTATAAGCAGGCTTATACGCGGGGTGTAAAATTAATAGGCGCTACAGCGCATTTTGTTACCAACAACCTGGATGAAGGCCCTATTATTGAACAACAGATCATACAGGTGAACCATACTTATACAACTGCGGATATGGTAAAAGCCGGAAAAGAAATTGAAAAGGGCGTATTGGCCAAAGCGCTTAAAATGGTTTTTGAGGATCGTGTATTTGTTTATAAGAATAAAACAATTGTATTTGAATAACATCAATAAAATTCTTGCCTTGGCCCTCAATCATTTTCCAAACAACCGGATCACAGCTTTAGTTTTGAGAACATTCTTATCTGGCTTCGAATTCGAGAACCAGGTTATCGCCTTCAAACAATAACAATATTTTCCCTTTAATCTCATATCTCGTCACCTTCTCCAGCTGCCTGAAGAATTCATTTTCTATTGACTGCACATCATCGCAATACATTTTTGTAGAAATGATATTGTTCGGAAGTAAGTTATTGCCATTAATAGTTAGTTTACCACCAAATGAGTTACAACTTCCATTTCCGCTAATCTTTCCATCTGCTTTATTAAACTTGATAAAGGCTTTTTTAGTCGATATTTCCGTAAAACTATCCGTAGTATAGATCTTTGTCAGCCACCATTTAGTGGAATCAAGAGTTATTTCCTGTTTACCTGAGATTTGATAATTGTTCATTGATTCCTGCTTTTTACTGAAAGAAGATAAGATCATAACGGCAAGTACTGTAAAAATAAATGTGTTTCGCATATCTGATTTTTTGATACCCTTACCAGATGCAAACTCATCTATAATTGCACAGGAGAAATAAAAATTTTGATTACATGGCAATTTCTTTATGTAATCCTTAACAAGCCTGCATCCATTGAGCAAAACCTGGCTTATGCGAAAAACTTTATTATTTACCAGCTTATTTATTTTCAGTATCATACAAGTTTGGGCACAACAAAAATGGGACAGGCCCATGCAGCTGAAAAGCTGCACCATTGATATTAAAAGCGACGCATTTATAGCAACCACATTTATCGAAATGGAGTTTTATAATCCCAGTGACAAGGAGATTGAAGGGTTGCATCGTTTTGAACTCAAGTCCGGACAGGTAATCACTGCTTTCCAGCTTGATCTTAATGGAAAATACCGGGATGGCTCAATAGAAGAAAAGTGGAAAGCCACTAATGCTTACAATTCAATAGTAGGCAAACGAATTGATCCTGCTTTGCTGACGATGGATTATGCCGGTCACTACAGTCTGCGTATTTATCCTGTACCTGCAAATGGAAGCCGTAAGGTGACAATGACTATTCAGCAGCTATTAACTGCAGAGAAAAATGATTTTCTTTATTTACTTCCTTTGAATGTTAATGATACTGTCCGGCATTTCAGCCTGAGTATATCGGTGAACAGTAATTCAAATCCGGCCACACGTACGGGGTTAATCGCTGACCGGAATTTTATTGCAGAAGTCCAGCAACATAAGCTTGAATAGATCGGAAGAGCGTCGTGTAGGGAAAGAGTGTAGATCTCGGTGG
>CAMLEX010000528.1 GCA_946479055.1 uncultured Bacteroidota bacterium
CCTGGCAGATGTTTTTATTATATCAGAATACCGCGGAAAAGGTTTGTCAAAATGGTTAACGCAGGTTATTCATGCTCACCCGGAATTGCAGGGATTACGAAGATGGGTTTTAGGAACACAGGATGCCCATGGTTTATATGAACAATTTGGCTGGACGATCTTTGATGAAGATGTCCGTAAGCGGTTTATGCAAAAGCATAACAAAAATGCCTATCAATCAGGATGAACCTATAAGGTTTGCAGCGCAGCTTATTAGCACGGCAAACCTTATAGGTTCAGCTTATCAGCTTAACGATTGCTGATTGAACAGATACAAAAGGAAAAGAATCAACTATTTTTTGCATCTGGTTTTTTATTTGTTCCGTACAGAGATTGCCTATACTTCCCTCATGGCTATGACTGATATTGGTGCTGTAGGTGAAATTTCCCATTTCAATATCCAGTCCGATTTGTTTATAAGCATCACGGAACGGAACTCCTTCTGCTACCAGTTTATTTACTTCTTCTACACTAAAGAGGTATTTATATTTTTCATCGTTTAAGATTCCTGTTTTGATCTCAATGTTTGATAACATGAGACCTGCCATTTCAATACAATTCTTCAATGTTTTAAAAGCAGGAAATAAATGTTCTTTTAATAATTGCAGATCGCGGTGATAACCCGAAGGAAGATTGGTAGTCATCATCGTTATTTCATTCGGCAATGCTTTGATGCGGTTGCAATGGCTACGAATCAATTCAAAAACATCCGGATTTTTTTTATGGGGCATGATGCTGCTTCCCGTTGTCAGTTCGGCGGGAAAATTTACAAAACCAAAATTCTGGTTCAGGTATAAACAGGCATCCATACTTAGTTTTGCTAAAGTGTCAGCAACATTGGCTAATGATTGCGCAACAACTCTCTCTGCTTTACCACGGCCCATTTGTGCATACACAACGTTGTAATTCAGATCAGCAAAACCAAGCAGTTTTGTAGTCAATGTTCTGTTGATAGGGAAAGATGAACCATAACCAGCCGCAGAACCTAATGGATTCTTATTAACTACATCATAAGCTGCTTTGATCGTTACCATATCATCGGCCAGGCTTTCGGCATAAGCTCCAAACCATAAGCCAAAAGAAGAAGGCATGGCTAACTGCAAATGTGTATAGCCGGGAAAAAGATGCGCCTGGTATTTTTCGCTTTGCGACTGCAATAAGTCAAAAAAAGACTGAATGGTTTTTACCAGTTCTTCCAATTCATTTCGTAAAAATAATTTTACATCTACCAATACCTGGTCGTTGCGGCTACGGGCTGAATGGATCTTTTTTCCAATA
Source organism: uncultured Bacteroidota bacterium (assembly GCA_946479055.1). Next base: position 1,318 of record CAMLEX010000528.1, read on the forward strand.
TCACCCAACCTCTTCGTCAGTAACAATTCTACCTGTGAGTGAATATCTTCTACATCATCCTGTAAACTGAATTCGCCTTTTTGAATTTGCAGGTAAATATTTTTCAGCTCAATCTGTAATTGACTCAATTCGTCTTTTGTCAATAATCCAACAGACTCTAACATTTCAATATGTGCCAGCGAGCCTTGCACATCAAAAGCAGCAAGGTACATATCCATTTCCCTGTCTTTACCAACTGTAAAAACCTCCACTTCTTTCAACGATGTTTTATCTTTTTGCCAGAGTTTCATTGTTTGTCTTTTTATCAAAATTCAGGGGTATTCATTTTAGCTCCGATACGCCAAAAATAATTATAAAACCAAGGCTACCAACCCCAACCCAACATGAGTTCCGAAGGTTTTTTATCCGGATTGCGATAGTCTTTTTTATTGATGATGACTGTTGTATTTGGGAACATGGCGGTAATTCTTTGGGCTTTTTCATCACTGGTTTTTCCGGAAAGCACCAGTGTGGCAATGCTTAGTTTTTTCATTTGTTCCGGTATGAGTATATCTCCGGTAAACTCAACATACAAGTTGGAAATAGCCGGGAGGCCCAGCAACTCTGCAGGTATTTCATTTACCCGTATATGAATGTTGCCTGATTTATTTTTTTCTTCCAGTTCCTGCACGATCAGTGCATTGAGACTGTCTTTGCGTTTCACAAACCAGCCTATTTCAGGTTTAAGGGTAAAGTTGGCGCCATCCTGCTTTAAGCCAATGAACCCGGCACAAAATTCCAAAGGCGTTTGGGTAATGTTGCCGGCCTCATCTATGAACTGGTGCAATACATCCACTTTGCAAATTTCATCGGGTAGGTTGGCGCTGCCTGTGAGGCTGTCTAAGTTGTTTCGCTGTCCTTGTTTGTTATAAGGAAAAAATTTTATCATCCAGCCGTCAATAGCCGTGCTTTTATAAATGCCGCTGCCTTTTTCATGGTATTTAAACATATTTCTCCAGAAATCCGGGTTCACTTTTTTATTGGCCGCATGAATAAATTCTTTGAGCAGGGGTGTTATTTCATTCGTCCACCAGGCCAGGTCATATTTTTCCAATGCTTCCACTTTTGTACATAGCTTTTGCCAATCTGCTGCTGTGCCTTCAATGGTGATTTTCGGGATACCGCAACCCAGTACCATTACCACATAATCAAAATAATTTTTCAGGGCATCCATAATTGTGATTTGCGATGCAATCTGTGAAGCCGGTGTGGTGGTGGTAAAACTGGCAGTAAGCGTATTGATAAATTCCTTACCCGTGCATTTGGAAATTGTTTGGGCAAATTCGGGAAACACTTCTTCCCAGGGGCTTTCGGGATTCTTTAAGTCAATTTTATCGTTTCTTACAATCAGCGTAATCTTTCCATCATGCTTCACAAAAAACTTTCGCATGGCTTCCGCATTGTTATTAATATGTTGCGAAAAGCCCTGGGCAATGAGAAGCCAAATCATATCAGGCGATAAAACAAAGGGCCGGTGATCGGCATAGGCCCGGTACATGCCGTCAAAAAAAGAATGATAGCCATAATTGACTAACGAACCGGAACTTTTATAAGTCGACACTATGGAAGAATCAACATTCACATTGATTTCGCCGTTTTTTTTCCGCCAAAGGCCAGCATCTTTGAGCAGCAGTTTTTTGAAAATGGCCTCTTTGGTATCAAGTGGCAGCAGTTCTTTGGGCGGTTTGAGGGTTTCCACAGCAAAGGTAAAGCTGTTTTGGGCTTTAAGAAGAGTAATGCTGCAAAGACCAAGAAGGAGTGCCGTGATAAATTTCATATTAAGTTTAAGAATAAGAATAGATGTACCAGTGCCTGAAATTACATAACAACGCGGTTCAATAATTCAATATAGATTTCAATTCCTTCCTTAATTTCCGACAGGTAAATATACTCATCTGCTGTATGGCTTCTTGCTGAATCGCCGGGCCCCATTTTAAGCGTCGAAAAAGGCATCAACGCCTTATCCGAAGTGGTAGGGGAACCATAATATCCCTTGCCCAATTTGATTCCAGCTTTTACTAAAGGATGAACTAATGGTATAGAGGTAGATTTCATCCGGGTAGTACGCGGCTTGAATTTACTTTTCATGTTTTTTTGCAGCGCATCCAGTATCTCATCAAACGTGTACAGTTCATTCACCCGTACATCAATAACAAATTTGCATTGTGAGGGTACTACATTGTGTTGTACATTCTCTGTGGCGATCACTGTTACGGTAAGCCTGGATTCACCCAATAACGAACTTACTTTTTCAAATTTATAATTTCGTATCCAGTTAATATCTTCCACTGCTTTGTACAATGCATTTTCGCCTTCGTTGCGTGCAGCATGTCCGGAACGTCCTTCAGCAGTACAATCTATTACCATCAGACCTCTTTCTGCAACTGCCATTTCCAGTTTAGTAGGTTCACCTACAATACCACAATCAATTTTACCCAGGTAAGGCAATACCAGCTCGATACCATTAACGCCGCTTATTTCTTCTTCAGCACTGGCGGCAAATACAACATTATATTTTATATCCTGCCGGTCGTAAAAATAAAGGAAGGCAGCAAGAAGCGACACCAAACATCCGCCGGCATCATTACTTCCTAACCCAAATAGTTTTCCATCTTTTTCAAAAGGACTAAAGGGATCAAAAGTATACCCCTTATTGGGTTTAACGGTATCGTGATGAGAATTGAGTAAGATACTCGGTTTGTTTGCATCATAATATTTATTTAATGCATACACGTTATTACCTACCCTGGAATGTTGAATTCCTTTGGTACCAATGAAGCGACAAAGAATTCCGGCTGTTTCATCTTCCTCTTTGCTGAAAGAAGGGGTTGCTATCAATTCTTTTAATAAGCTGATAGCTTCGTCCTGTAATATATTTAATGTGATATTCATTTATGATAGTAGTCCCGGATGTTCC
>CAMLEX010000529.1 GCA_946479055.1 uncultured Bacteroidota bacterium
TAACGCTTTTGCGAACGGTGTTGAAGTTGGTCAACATACCACCTAACCAACGCTCTGTAACGAATGGCATGTTTACTTTCCTGGCACATTCACTTACGATATCCTTCGCTTGTTTCTTTGTACCTACAAACAGGATCTTTTTACCACTACGTGCAATCTGTTTCATAGCGGCAGCAGTTTCCTGCAGGCACTCTACAGTTTTGTTCAGGTCAATGATGTGAATACCTTTCTTTTCAGCAAAGATGTAAGGTAACATCTTGGGGTTCCACTTCTTTTTCAGGTGTCCAAAATGTACACCGGCGTCCAAAAGTTGCTGTTGTAATGAAGTGTTATTTTCCATTTTCGATTATTGTAATATTTTGATAATGATATGATCCGGGAAACGAGTTTCGGGATTCGGGATAATAGCTCGTATCCCGTATCCCGAAACCTGCAACCATTAACGTTTAGAGAACTGGAAGCTTTTTCTTGCTTTCTTATGACCGAATTTCTTACGCTCAACAGAACGTGGGTCACGTTTCAGCAAACCAGCCGCTTTTAGCGCCGGGCGAAACTCAGGATTCAGCTCAACCAGGATACGGGAAATACCCAGCATCGCAGCTTCAGCCTGCCCTTTTACTCCGCCACCGGTAGCGTTGATCTTTATATCAAACTTGCCGACAGCATCGATAGTTTTTAAAGGACGTTCAACCTGGTTTTGCAAATACACCAGTGAAAAATATGTTTTATAGTCTTTGTCGTTTACCGTGATCTTGCCATCACCTTTAGTAAGGAATACCCTTGTCACAGCTTCTTTACGACGTCCAACTCCTGTTGTTTGCTTTTCCATTTATAAAAATTTGAAAATTTGTGAATTTGAAGATTTGAAAATGAATTTCAAATGTTACAAATCTTAATGATTTAAAATTTAAGTTCTTTAGGTTGCTGAGCTGTGTGTGGATGAATATCTCCAGCGTAAACAAACAGCTTTTTATACATCTGGCGACCCAAGCGATTTTTAGGCAACATACCTTTTACCGCTCTTTCAATTACTACTTCTGGTCTGCGGTTGATAAGGTTTCTTGCAACTTCTTCTTTACGACCACCGGGGTATCCGCTGAAAGTATCATAAACTTTCTGGTCCAGTTTGTTACCGGTTAAAACAATTTTTTCGCAGTTGATCACAATGATATAATCACCGGTGTCAACGTGAGGAGTGTATGATGCTTTGTTTTTGCCACGTAGTATAGCGGCAATCCTTGCACACATACGTCCTACGGTTTGATTAGTACCGTCTACAACATACCAGTTACGTTGTACGGTAGCCGCATTCGCATGCTTTGTAGTGAAATGTAATTTGCTCATTCTTTTTTCTTTGAACTGTTAACAACGGCTAACAGAAGGTTTTTAAATATAACAGCCGGGCCATCCCCCGGTTGCTCCTTATTATAGCGTAGCTATTTTTGGGGGTGCGAAGATAGGTTGGAGTGAAGTGTTTTTCCAAGAAAAGGAGAAGGTATTTTTTATAGCACCTTCATAATGAGTTGATTTTCAGTAAAAATTTTACCTTCTATTTTTCATTACCCTCGTTTTAAGTTACCCTAGGCAGCCATATTCATGATTTAAGTCCATTGGATAGGATTAAGGTCTGGCGACAACTATACGACTGCTGCTTAAATAAGTGATCAGCACTTTTACCTTATCACCAGCCTTTACATCTTCCAGACCTTCAGCAGGCAATTGAATTTTTGCTTCTATTTTATTATTGAACAGATCAAAATAAACAGCAAAAGGAGAAACCTTAGAAACAGTTGCCTCTATTGGAGTCTTGTTTTTAAAATGTTCCAAAGCTTTACGATACTCCGGAATAAAATCATGAGAAAAAAGCTCTGCTGCAATCGCATTGGGTTTATCCAGGTTCACTAATTTGAAACTGATAGCTTCATTAAATGCTGATTCAGCCGGCGGTTTTTCCCATTTCGATAATTTAAGCGGGAAAAAAATATAGCTATCCCATTCTTTTACAAAGAGCTGATCATCTACTATTTTTAAATAACCTGAAAACCTGTTTTCAAGCGCCGTTTTATTGATCAGTTTTTCCAGTTCGGTATTATACAGGAATTTTATATTGTAAGCGATCATTTTGTCGCCACGATCGGAAAGCTTTACCTGGAAATTTACTTCGTCGCCAATACGGAAAAGATGTGGCTTTCTTGCCTTCTTACTATTTTCTCCTTTTACCTGCTCTTTCTCATCCGTTTTACAATTAATCGTTTTCTTTTTGCCATTCTGTTCGTAATCAATCGTAGCATAGTACTTGTCATGATTGACAAATGAGATCGTTCCTTTATATATAGTTTTGTCCATTACTAATCATTTCGATTGATGTGCTGCAAAGTTATGTGTAGATAAGGACAGGGCAGGCATAAAAAATTACGCTCAGGCAATGTCTTCAATAAGCTTGGTTTATATTTATTGTATAATAAAAAATTATGGCAACTCACCAGCTTGGCCGCTCCAGTTTTGGCGATCCGAAAAATGCAGGCAATCTTATGTCCATTGAAGAAGCTACTGTGTTATTAAATGATTGGGTGCCCAACGAACGTCTTCGCCTTCATATGAAACAAGTAGCAGCTGTAATGAAAGCATGGGCTATTGAAAAAGAAGGTGCCGATGATATTACTGCTCAAAAATGGGAACTGGCAGGCTTGCTGCATGATGCTGATTGGGAAAAATATCCTGATGATCACTGCCGGATTATTATTGAAGAACTGGAAAGACGAAATATAGATCCTGAAGTTATACATTGTATTGCTTCACACGGGCCAGGCTATTTTGGTGTAGAGCCTTTGAATACAATGGATAAAATGATCTATGCTATTGATGAATTATCCGGATTTATTCATGCAGCCGCATTGATAAGGCCTGCTTTATATGAAGGGTTAGAAGTAAAAAGCATTTTGAAGAAATTGAAAACCCCTTCTTTTGCTGCACAGGTAAACAGGGAAGATATTACGGATGCATTATCCCGGGTTGATGTTCCGCTTGAAGATCTCATCGCATTTATTATTGAACACCAAAAGGAAATAAAATGATTCTGGTTGAAAAGTTTGTGAATAGAACATCAGATTTACTGTACATTCAATACTGATTCTATTTTTTTCTCTATAGAAATACATAGGACATTTTTAATAAACGATTGCCTATGCTTTTTGTCCACTAAATATTTATTTCATGAAAAAAATTCTATGTATTGGCGAAGCCCTGATAGATATGATCTGTACAGATAAAGGCAGCTCTTTATCTGATGGAAATAATTTTTTGAAAAAAGCAGGTGGCGCCCCTACGAACGTTGCAGCAGCTATTGCAGCACTGGGAGGAAATGTAGAGTTATTAGCAAAAGTTGGAACTGATCCTTTTGGCCGCCACCTAATCGATACAATGCTGGAGTTTAATGTAAGCACCAAATGGATACTACAGGATCCTGAACATTTCACCACGTTTGCTTTTGTATCGTTGATGGAAAATGGTGAAAGGGATTTTTATTTCAATCGTGGTGCCGACGGACAATTGAGCGTAAAAGATATTGAGCCCATTGATCTCAGGGAATTTTCAATTGTTCACTTTGGTTCGGCTACAGGTTTTTTGCCAGGTCCTTTACAAGCTGCTTACCAGGGCTTGCTTCAACAATGTTTGCAAAATGAAGTATTTATTAGTTTTGATCCCAATTATCGTCACCTGCTTTTCCAGAACAATAGTCAAACATTTATAGATCAGACCTGGAATTTTTTAAATAGTTGTCATTTTTATAAACTAAGTGATGATGAAGCCTTGTTGATAACAGGCCGGGCCACACTAGCGGATGCCGTCGAAATATTATTGCAAAAAACAACTGCTGTTTTCGCCATCACGCTGGGAAAAGAAGGAACAATGCTTGGCATCAATGGTGAAACGGTTATTATTCCCAGCATAGCTGTGGAGCCTGTTGACACTACCGGAGCCGGCGATGCTTTTGTAGGAGCGGTATTATACCAGTTAAATTCATTCAGCCCGGATCAGATACAAAAATTATCTATGAATAACTGGGAAAAAATTTTATTTAATGCAAATAAGGCAGGCGCCAGAACCTGTGAATACATGGGCGCAATGGAAGCATTCAGGCATTTAAGCGGCAATATTTTTAATTGAGAAAAAGTTATTTACACTGCCTTATCAGGTAACCTATGTTAGGTTATAAAATTAATTGGCTAACTATTTTTAGAAGAAGAGTTGATCATTAATAAACGACTGTA
>CAMLEX010000530.1 GCA_946479055.1 uncultured Bacteroidota bacterium
GAAATATATTCTTAATAAAATGGACGTATAGATTTTTAAGATAGCAAACGAATAGATTCCCTTAATCCTATTTATAACGGCATGAGTTATCGTTTGTATTAATTGCCAAACACTTTCTTCAGCATTTCATCTAACGGGCCTTCTTCTTCGGAATACCTGCCTATTATTTTTCCTTCGGGGTCAATCAGGATCTTTGTAGGCAATGTATGAATGCCAAATTTGTCGCTGATATCATTACTCCTGTCAAATACATTGTTTTTTTGTTTTAATCCTCTGAGTACGTGTTTCCAAATGCCAATACCATCTTTTGCTATTGCTTCTTTCCATTTATCTTCCGATTGATCGTCATCCGAGATGCCAATGAATTCTATGCCTTTGTCTTTATATTTTGAATACAATTCTTTCAGATGCGGATTTCCTTTCCTGCAGGGAACACACCAGCTTGCCCAAAAATCAAGCAACACATATTTCCCCTTATAATCAGATAGAGAAAGTTTGTCTCCCTGCAGATCAATAGCCGTAAAGTCTTTTGCAATACTTCCTGGAGAACCCCAGCGTAGTTGTTCTATTTCTTTTGCGATTTCCTTGCCTGAAGAACTTTGTTGTACTTTATTTCCAAGATTGTCATAAAAATACTGCAGCGAATCAAGCGTGAGATAATTTAAATGAAAACGTAGCTGGAAAGCAGTTACATAAGATTGCGGATGTTTAATGAAAAAATCATACTCAATTTTTCTTATCTGTTCTGTATAAGGATCAAATTTTCTCTGGATATCTTCAACCTTATTTTTGAGACTTTCGATGGCTGCTTCATCTTTTTTAGCTTTCAAAGCCTCCCTGTATTCCTTAGCTGCCTTTTCATATGCTTTTGATAAAGGCTCCATCTCTTTAAGAACCGGAGCCATTAATTTATTAAACTCTACATGTTCATCCTGTGTTTTTGAACCGGTGATAACAGCATTCTTAAAGTCATTGAATACAAGATCAATCTTTATATCACCAGGTTCCAGGAAAAAACTTGTAAAATTAGGATCATTCATATCTTTTGATGGCATAGTTCCTTCCATAAATACCATCGTTGGTTCAGCGATATGACCACGGAATTGGAAATGGCCTTTTTTTATAGCGCTGCTGTCCAGTATATATTCCCCGTTCTTATCTGTATATATCAACTTAATGTATCCTTTCTTTTGCCCGGTTATCTTTCCCTTCAATAAAAAAGTAGTATCGTTCAGCTTGCGTGGATGGTTGTATTCTTTTTTTACCGGTGACTGATCTACGCAGAGTATTTTTATTTCAGGCAGGATGAAACTGGCTGCAATGGCTGAAGCCAACAGGATAAATAAACGAGGCATATGATTTTAATTTCCGAACGTGTAAGTATACTCAATCCTGCCGGTAAGTTCTTTTTGTTTGTTAAAAAGAGCTTCTTTTGTTTTTAGGCCTTTGTCGTTGAAAATATATCGCCAAATCAGGTAATCAGGATTATTAGTAGACAAAATAGTCATTTTCTGAATAATCCTGTCGGATTCATCATATTCAAACATTAAAGTAGGAAGTAATTTTTTTGCTTTTTTATTATAGCGTACCACATCTGTTAACCTGTCCTTTTCATCATAATAATAATAAATGGGATCAATACCCACGCCACGCCGGTAGAGTTGTTCATCAACTACATTTCCTTTTTCATCGATCGTGAAGCGGTATTCACTGCTGTCTTTGCCATTTATGATCCGCAAAAGTTTTTCTGGTTTTTTCCCGCTAGTGTATTGATATTGATGTTCTATAGTTTCAGTAAAATCCTGCAGGGAATCTTTAATGCTGGTCTTTATTAAAATTAAATTGCCATTATTGTCATAGTTATATGCTGTTGTGCTTTTTATATCGCCGGATGAATCGGTTATTCCGGTAAGCCTGTTCTGGTCATCAAATTGATAATATTGGCGGGTTACCTGCTGGGCATTCCTGGCGGAGATCTTTAGTAGCTTCTTTTCAGCATTTATTTCCTGCCATTCATTAAAATCGGTGGTTTTAGCACCCCGTGCATCATAGCCTGTAGCGGTTATGGTTTTTACTTTACGGCCAATGTAATTTTTCATTTTTTCACCGATAGCCCGTGCATCTGTTATGTCATTGTAATAATATTGGCAAAAAGTTGTGATATTGGAAAAAAGGGCAATGGTGAGTAAGACGTTTTTCATTCGTTTTGATGATATTGATTAGGTCCAAAAATAGTTAGAATATACAGTAACGAACAGCTCTTCCAAAAATTTCATCACCTGTGTTGCAGTAAAGTTATTTCTGTAATTATGCGGTAAGCTTAATGAAATGGTTTCTCTGGCTTAAAAACAGCCCACATTTGTGTTTTTTGTACTTATTTTTAGAAAATTTTTTGCATGTCTCACCGGCCAGAAAGAAAGGAGAAAAATTGCCTCAATTGCGGAACTACAGTGCATGGCAAATATTGCCATATCTGCGGTCAGGAAAACATAGAGCCCAAAGAAACTTTCTGGGGAATGGTCACTCATTTTTTTAATGACATTACTCATTTTGATGGTAAATTTTTTACCACATTAAAGGATTTGCTTTTTCGTCCCGGATTTTTATCAGCCGAATATATGAAGGGTAGGAGAATGAGCTATCTCAATCCTGTGCGAATGTATATTTTTACATCAGCCGTTTTTTTTCTTATTTTCTTCAGTATCAGCGATCCTAAAAAAGTTTTTAAGGAGGTGGATAATGAAGGTCCCTTAAGTTTAGCTAGCCGTGATTCTATTGTACAACAAATTGAAAAAAAATTAAAAGAAGACCCCGATAATCTCAATCTACAAAAACAGATCGTACTCCTAAAAGATACATCACGGGTTGTAACATACCTGGACCTGCTTCCTTTTGCAGGTGATTTTACTGTAATAGGTACATTGGGAGACAAGTACAAAAGCAGGAAAGAATATGATTCTATACAGCAGTCAAAACCTGTTGCGGAACGGGATGGCTGGTTGAAAGCTTTATGGAATAAAAAAGCTATTTACCTGAATGAAAAATATAAACGGGAAAAATCTCTTTCAATCGCAACTTTTTCAGATGCTCTGTTACACCGGTTGCCTTACCTTTTATTTGTGTCCTTACCTTTTTTTGCACTTATACTTAAACTGCTGTATATCCGTCGGCGAAAAGAATTTTATTATGCTGATCATGGCATTTTTTCTGTGCATCATTATATTTTAAGTTTCATTTTACTTTTGTTCATTTTTTTGTGGGGTAAAATGCAGGATATGACGGGATGGGTAATATGGGATTGGTTAATGTTTTTTACAATAATAGCATGGCCGGTATATCTGTATCTTGCAATGAAGCGATTTTACCGGCAGAGCAGGGGCAAGACTTTTCTTAAATTTATTTTATTGAATATCACTGGTTTTATACTTCTGGTTATATTGCTGGTCATCTTTTTTCTTTTTTCAGTTTTTCAACTTTAACAGTACTTCTTATGAATAACAGACTAAGCGATTCTTTTCTGAAATTGGTGTCTATCATGGACGACCTGCGGGAGAAATGTCCGTGGGATAAAAAACAGACTATTCAAAGTCTTCGACAATTAACAATTGAAGAAACTTACGAGCTTGCAGATGCAATAACGGAGCAAGATTGGAAAGGCATTAAAGAAGAGTTGGGTGATCTTTTACTTCATATACTTTTTTATGCAAAGATCGGTAGAGAACAAAAACAGTTTGGGCTGGAAGAAGTAATAGAAAGGATCAGTGAAAAGTTGATTTTTCGTCATCCGCATATATATGGCGATCCGGCAAACGAGGGAAAGCTTCTAAAAGTAAATGATGAAGAAGATGTAAAAAAGAATTGGGAGAATCTGAAATTGAAGGAAGGTAAGAAATCAATTTTAAGTGGTGTGCCAAAATCATTGCCTTCTACTGTAAAAGCGATGCGGTTGCAGGAAAAAGCAAAACAAGCGGCTTTCGCGTATGGTGGTGGCCGAACAGGTGATTCATTCCGGTGTACCATTCATCGTGCGACAAGTGGTTGAGCAGCCACTTAACCCGGTTGTGTCGGTAGATGCCGGACGGCAGTACCTCTTGAAAAGCGCGCGTATGGTTAGCCATAGTAATGCGATAGTCATGGTTCCCCATAATCAGCTTGATCGTGCGACACTTCAACCGCGCCCGGTATTTCTTAACGTCCCGCCAAGCGAAGTCGCCAAGATGGTACAGCGTGTCCGCAGGCGACACGTAGTTGTTTATCGTTGTCACG
>CAMLEX010000531.1 GCA_946479055.1 uncultured Bacteroidota bacterium
GCTTATTCGGGTTGGCAGCAAAAGAAAATTTTTTCGGCGGGTGACAGAAGGATTTGGTTATTTACGCTTATTGCGTCACATATTACATTGCTACTGGGTTTGTATCAATGGCTATGGGGACGATACGGAATGCTGAAAATCAGTTTACCGGAAGGTGAAAGTATTATGAAGAATAAATTCTTCCGTTTCTTTTGGGTAGAACATCCTACGTTTATGATATTGGCTATTATCATGGTCACATTGGGTTATGGTATGGCTAAGAAACCTGTGCCTGATATTGTAAAATACAGAAGAGCTTTCTGGTTTTTTGTGATAGCCTTATTAATGATATTAGTAGCCGTTCCCTGGCCATTCAGAGCCGGGATCAGCAGGCCGTGGTTTCCGGGAATGTAATCTCAGGTTTGAAGTTTGAGGTTTGATATTGGATGTTAGGATCTCCGCTTTGGGACTAACCTCAAACCCCGAACTTCAAACCTCAAACAGTTTTACTTGTCTGTTCTTGAAAATATCTTACTGACGATTTTCCACTCTCCATCTATCTTTAGCATATTCATGTAATCATACAGAATTGCTTTGTCGGTTTCGATCTTTATTTTTCCATTGGCGGCATTGCCTTCAATGTTCATCGAAACGATCTCTATCTTCCGTTCCTGTTTTGTGGTATTGGCTTTTACCCTGGTGATGAAATCGGCAATAGGAACATCTTTAAATTCATTTGTTTTCGCATCGATATACTTCATGGTTGCTGAAGGATGAAAAGCTTTTTCCATCCGGTTGCCATCGCCGCTCATATAGTTTTCTAGGCATGCTTTTACTGCTTCTTCATCTGTTTTGTTTTGCGCTATACTGGTAACGGATAATATAAGCGACACGATTGCTAAAGCGTACATCTTCATGTTTTGTTGGTTTTATGGTTTTAGTTTTTTCTTGTGAGTCTAAAAAAAGTTCCTGAATTTATCAGGAACGTTCCGGGTTAAAATCTTAATTATTGACAGGCGTTATATTGTCTATATGAGCGGCAGGAATGATACTAAAAGGAAGATGAGTTATTGGCAGAGGTTGATTTTATTGGTTTTGATGGTACCCATTTTGTTTGCCCGTTGAAGAATCTCATTCTGCAATTAAATTTTCATTCTATTCATCACCGGGCACAAATGCAAATGATCATACGGCAACAACGTATGGAACCTGATTTTATTGATTACATCGGAACCAAATACCGGAAAGTTATTTACCAGGAATAAATATGTTTGCAGGTCTATGAAATGAGCCATGATGATGTTTATCATCAACCGGAATGAATATTTGGCGATCCGCCGATTGGCGAACGATGAGGCTAAAATAAAATATAAATGATCTCATCAATTCCATCCGGGATCAGGTCCGGGACAAGTTTTGACCAAAAAGCCCGTCCGACAGGATCATCCGGGCGGGCAATAAACATAAACAAATGAAAGAAATTGTTTTGTTAGAAGCTCCAACTAATCTCGGATTAAAAGAGCCTTCACCGGGAGTTGAGCCGGGTGTAAGATTTTTGCCTGCTGCACTTGAGAAAGCAGGGTTTTTAAAATCAATGGAAATACAAGAACGCTTGCATGTTGAACCACCACCTTATTCTATGCAGTTGGATAAAGCAAGTAAGGTAAGAAATGCAGACGCTATTACCGGATATAGTAAAAAGTTAGCTGCTGCAATAAAAGGAGTTATTGAGCAAAATAAAATACCCCTGGTGATTGGCGGTGATTGTTCGGTGATGATAGGAGCAGGGCTGGCCTTAAAACAAAAAGGAAATTTTGGTTTATTCCATCTTGACGGGCATACTGATTATATGTGGCCGGAGTTTTCGCAGACAGGTGGCGCGGCGGGAATGGGGCTTGCATTGGTGGCAGGTGTTGGGCATGAAAAGCTGACCAATATCGATGGCTTAAAACCTTATGTAAAAGAAGAAAATGTTTTTTGTGTTGGTAACCGAGAATATGACGATGAATATGTAGCGTTATCAGTTAAAAGCAATTTGCACTATATCGATCTTAATAATATCCGCAGGCAAGGAGCTGAAACTATTGCTCATGATTTTTTGCAAATGGTTGATGAAAAAAAGATGGATGGTTTCTGGATACATTTTGATGTGGATGCATTGAACGACGAAGTGATGCCTTGTGTAGACTCAAGGACTGAGGATGGGCTTTGGTACGATGATTTGAAAAAAATGCTGAAGCCTTTAATTCAATCGCCTTATTTCACCGGTATGGAGATCACCATTTTGGACCCTACATTAGACAAAGAAGGTAAATACATCAACCAGTTTGTGAAAGAAATGGTTGAAATTTTTAAATCTTAACACGGCCACCCAGTTCAATTACTTTACAGTCTTTCATGTTTTTTTCATCAATCACAAATGTGATAATGGTTCTTACTTTATGCCAGCCCTGGTTGCCTGCTGCGCCGGGATTCATGTGCAGGCATTGCAATTTGTCATCGTACATCACTTTTAAAATATGAGAATGGCCGGAAATAAAAAGTTGTGGTTTGTATTCCTGTATCAACGGTTTTACACGATTATTATATTTCGGGGGATAGCCGCCAATATGCGTCATAAAAACTTTTACTTCCTCGCATTGAAAGAACAAATTTTCGGGGTAAATGCTACTGATGTCCGAAGCGTCAATATTCCCATACACTCCTTTCAATGGTTTAAAAGAAGAAAGCCGGTGAGCTAATTCAATAGAACCAAAATCACCGGCATGCCATATTTCATCGCAAGATTGAAAATGCTTGAAAACAGAGTCATCTAAATAACTATGAGTATCTGATATAAGGCCGATCCGTGTCAAAGCGTAATTGTTTGCCTGCGAAGATGCAGAAATATATGCTGCATAAAAAGTAGAAAGTAAATTAAGAAAGGATCTTGAAAGTCGAAAAGAAGTGTCACGCGACGACGCAGCGACGCCATGCTGACACAATAAAAAATTCTCAAATAAAGGACGTTGCGTCGCAGCGTCGTGGCGTGAAAAGGTAAAAGCATTGTTTATTCCTACTGAAAGCCAGTAATAATTTTCTGTTTTGAATGATCAATAAACCAGCTGTATGTAATTGCATCCGGCAAAATTCGGGGTTAAGCAGAGATTTCCTAATTTTAACTAACGATTTGATATGCCTCTTCACAGAAACTTCACTTACTGGATCGATAAAAGAAAATGGAAATATATTTTCCTGCTGGCTACGCTTGAACTGTCCCGAAATTAAAGCTGAGCATAGTTGTTGCAGTACAAGTGTGCGATCCGCCACGGCGGACAGGCAGCAACATAAGATCATAGTTGTTATGGAGCTGGGCTCATAACTATTAACAACAAACCATAAACTTTTTTATGCCTCATTATTATAAACTAGGAAATATTCCGCATAAGCGCCATACTCAGTTTAAAAAGCAGGATGGCTCTTTATATTCAGAGCAATTATTTTCAACGGAAGGATTCTCCAATGATTATTCACTAATGTATCATATGCATCCTCCTACGCAGATCATTAAAACAGAACCGCAGTTAGATGTATCCCCGGTTATTGCCGAAGAAAAAATGCTGAAGCATCGCAGCCTGGAAGGATTTAACCTGAAACCAGAGAAAGATTTTTTACAAAGCAGAAAAGCCGTATTGGTTAATAATGATTGTCATATTGTACTGGCTGCTCCCCAGGAAAGTATGACCGGCTACTTTTATAAAAACACGGATGCGGATGAAATGATCTTTGTGCATGAAGGAAAAGGTGTGTTGCGTACCATGTATGGGGAATTGCCATTTGACTACGGCGATTACCTGGTGATACCAAGAGGAACAATCTATCAAATTGAATTTGCCAATTCAAACAATCGGCTTTTTATTGTTGAATCATTCAGCCCTATTCGTTATCCAAAAAAATATACAAGTAAATATGGCCAGTTGCTGGAGCATTCGCCTTACTGTGAAAGAGATATTCGTCCGCCATTGAATTTGCCCACGTTTGATCAGAAAGGGGATTTCCTGATCAAAGCGAAAAAGAAAGGTGTGTTGTATGGTCTGCATTATGGCACTCATCCTTTTGATGTGGTAGGCTGGGATGGGTGTTGCTATCCGTTCGCTTTTTCCATTCATGATTTTGAACCGATAACCGGAAGGTTGCATCAACCGCCACCCGTACACCAGACATTTGAAGCCAACAATTTTGTGGTTTGTTCATTTTGTCCCCGTTTGTTTGATTATCATCCGCAGGCCATTCCTGCGC
>CAMLEX010000532.1 GCA_946479055.1 uncultured Bacteroidota bacterium
TTAATTCAAAAATATCTTTTACAAAAGAAGAATTGTAGACCGAATTGCGCAATCATCCTGAACGTTTCAGCCCTAATGTGATACTGCGTGGATTGTACCAGGAAACTATTCTTCCTAATATTGTTTTTATTGGCGGGGGAGGTGAGCTTGCTTACTGGCTTGAATTAAAAGACTTATTTGAACATTACAATACTCCTTATCCTGTGCAGGTATTGAGAAATTCATTTTTGATCATAGAAAAGAAGATGCAGGAGAAAATAAATAAGTTACGGTTTACTACGGAAGAACTTTTTTTGCCTGAGCAGGAGTTGATAAATAAATTAGTGACAAGAGAAACTGATAAAAAATTACAATTAAACGGTACATTGTCTGCAACCGAACAACTTTATGAAAGCATAAAGCAACAGGCACTCTCTATAGATTCTACATTAGAAAAACATGTAGATGCTCTTAAAACAACGACGTTGCACCGCTTACGGGAATTAGAAAAGAAAATGCTACGGGCTGAAAAAAGAAAGTTTACTGATCAGCAAGGCCAAATACAACGAATCAAAGCGAAGTTATTTCCTGAAAATGGATTGCAGGAACGATATGATAATATGCTGTACTATTATGCAAAGTGGGGAAAAGATTTTATTCAGCAATTATTTGATCAATCATTGGCACTGGAGCAGGAGTTTGTTGTATTAGAGGTCAGGGAATAACTGAATTTATGCTATTTTTTCTTTGACTGATATATTTTAAAGCTATACTGATCATGTCCTTATACTGTCTTATTTTCCCATGTTCAGTTTCACAATTGAGGTAGCAAATATTTTTTTCTCCAAAGTATACACTTAAGGAGCCGTCTTGTTGCACACGCAAATTATCTTGCCAGACCGAATTATATTTTTCAGCGGAAAGTTGTTGAAAAAGAAGGCTATCGGTAGTTAGAAAAAAATCATCCGGATCTTGTTTGTCATTCGCATATACTTTTTGTGCATCTTTTTCATATTCATTTCCTGGAAGAAAACTGTTAACCGAAAGATCGCTATCTGTATTATTATGTAATGAAATAACACAGTAAGATTCTTTGGGAAAAAACTTTAAAATACGGGTCGCAAACTTTTCAACTTCTTTAACGGCCTTATCATTAACATTTTCAAACTGTGATAAAGAAAGCCGGATTCCATTACGTGAAAAGATGCGGTTAGGATCAAATGTGTACAAACCACCTTTAAGCCTGAAACTGATATTTCGTTTATTAGCGTTTTCCAGTTTTATAAGCAAGCCTCCTCTTGTTTGCAAGAAGTTTTCTGCTCCGGATAGTGATGTTGTTTCATCTGCATGGAGGTTGATATAAACAATATCTTTGTTCGTTCCGTATTGAAATATTTTTAATTGGATATGATCATTACCTAATTTGTGAAGTATAGTAGTTATTTTGGGAATGTATTTTTTCTGTGCTATTAAAGAAAGTGCACAGCAGAGAGTTGTAAAAAATAAAATAATCTTTTTCATCAGTAATGGATGCAAAATAAAATTTTATCTCAATAACTATTTTGATGTGGATAATATCCTGTGGATCAATGCATGTTAGTATGCATTCTTTTCACCTTTTGCCATATTGAATGCAGTGATTAGAAGAATACGGGTATCTAGCCAAAGACTCCAGTTTTCGAGGTACCAGAGATCATATTCCACCCGGTTACTTATATCCTGCATATGTTTTATCTCACCGCGATAGCCATGTATCTGCGCCCAGCCTGTTATGCCGGGTTTAAGAAAATGGCGCACCATATATTTGTTTAATAATTTTGAATAATCATCTGTATGTTTCAGCATATGAGGTCTTGGACCAACTATACTCATATCACTCATGAGCACATTGATAAATTGAGGCATCTCATCCAAGTTTGATTTTCGTAAAAAGCTGCCTAATTTGGTAATACGGGTATCATCCTTTGTTGCCTGCTTCTCATCAGAATCCTTGTTTACTTTCATACTTCTGAACTTGATGCAGTTGAAAGTTTTTCCACCCTTACCACTTCGTTGTTGAATAAAGAAAACAGGTCCCCGTGAATCTATCCATATCAATAAAGCAACGATGGGTACCAGCCATGAAAGTATAAATACAGTAACCAATGAACTTATTACAAGGTCATATAAACGTTTTTTGATCCTGTTCCCTACATCATCCAGAGGCTCTTTTCGCAAAGAAAGAACGGGAATGTCTTTTAAATAATCAAGGTGGACAGGTTTGCGTATAAAATGGTTAAAATCTGGAATAATCCGGAAACGGATGCAAGCCTGGTCAGCTTCATTAATAAGTTTGTATATCCCTGATTGCTGTTCAGGCGCAATGGTTGAGAATATTTCAGTTACCTTATGGTGTTTGGATATTTCAATTGCATCTTTAATGCCGCTAACAATGGGGTAAAGGGAAAGCTCAGTAATATTCTTGTCTTCTTCACAGAAACCTACAATTTCAGTTTTCAGTGGTTCCTGTTCAAGATAACTCGCCAGTTTTTTTGCTCTTTCATTATAGCCAATGATAATTACTTTTCTTACAATATGGTTTTTACTTTGGAAAAAATGGTGCATTGCAAGATGCAGAAATCTGTTGATCAGTAAACTTATAGCGAAGGACGAAAGAATACTAAGTAAGAATAATCTTGAAATATCAGCTTCTTTATTAAAAAAGAAATACAGCATTTCCAATACAAGCAAGTAGGCATAGGCAGACATGGTCTTTCTGGAGAATTTTTCAAACGAATAAATGTACCTGTCATGGTAAATACCTGTAGCCCAACTGGCAAACATCCAGGCTATATTAGAAAAGAACCATAAATAAGTATAATGGATATTATTGGATTGAATGCTATCATTAAAAACATACTGGCATATTAAAAAAACAAGGTTCAACACAACCAGGTCTAATACAATAAAAGTGAGTCGCAGTAAATTTGTAAATCTTTGATTCATTTTTTGCTTTTTGTATGTATTCTTTACAAACTCTGGCTTTTCAATTTCTTACGGATAAAAACTTTCTCAGGGCTAAATAGCCGGCTCTTTTTGATTATAATGTCGTATCAAAGAAGCTGTTTCATGAATGTTTGCCTTAGAGGACGCCCCGAATAATATTGACTCAATATTAGGTAAGTTACTAACATATTCGATCGCTTCTTTCGGTGAAATGGCACCCCCACCCAATACCTGCATGGCAATGGCTCTTAATTGTTTAGTTTTCAATGTTTTTTCATAGATTTCTAGTCCTCCCGACATACGGAATCCTGCTTTATTGATCGAAGAACAAATAATAGGATTTTGAATACCGCCTTGCTCCAATACTTCCAATAGCTTTGGCATATTCATGGTAATAAATCCTGCTTCAGCGTTATATTTTTTCTTTATGTAATTATGAAAAGCGACAAATATTTCCTGTGCTCTTAGTCCCAGCAAAAGGTCTGTAATGACATTTTGTAAGAAAATGACGGGTGTGTTGATCCCTTTAAACATTTTCATTTCAGAATCAATCAAAAGTTCCATTATGGCCGTATAATCTTTAGACAGGTAAGCAACTCCACCTTTAAAGAGAGAGCCAAAAAAATTTCCAGGAACATATTGTTTCAGTGTACCTGTTATGCCAAGTTCTGTTACAGCATTTGCATATTTGTGGGCATAAGGCATGCAGGGATATATTTTAAAATCGCTGTACTTTTCCGGTTGCTTTCTTATTATGTCGCAAATATTTGCGATTCTGTCATGGGTCGTGCACATAAAGGTATTAATGCCTTCACCTCTGGCATCGTCCAGCGTTTTTATAATGGCGTCGTCAGTTTTGAATTTAATGGATTGTGCACGGGATTTTTCGTCTGAAATATGATTAACTGCAAAGAATTGATTATCTCCAAAAAGAATTTTTTCCATTATTTTGAGTTTGAACTTTCTTTAATAATTGCGATGGCGTTATCAGTGTTATAGGCACTCGAAAAAGTATTGATCGTATTTGGAACTTTTTTCAATGCTGCTTTAAGAAAATAATCTATCTGTGCCGAATATTCTTCTCCACGCAGGTAGAAATCTACTCCATCCGTCAGCTCAGTAATATATTTTACATTCCATCCTTTTGAATATCCATTAGGCAGGCTATCTGATTTTAAATAGACTTTTAATTCATTTGCGTCTGAAATTATCTTGCCCCTGGTACCTGAAATTGTAATTGAAGTTGACATTTTCCGATAAGTATCGTCACTCCAGTTTACAGAAAGAACACC
>CAMLEX010000533.1 GCA_946479055.1 uncultured Bacteroidota bacterium
GTAGCCTTATTTTTTATTTTCCCAGCCAACTGCCTATTAATATCCTATTACGGAAAATAACCAATCCGGCATTTTTTTAACACGTAGAATATTAATCAATTAACCCCATAAACTTAATTTGTCTTTGTGCCTATTTCGCTTTACTAATTGTTTTGATATTTATGGCAGCGTCAGATAAACCTGGCGAAGTAATGATCAGCTTAATATCTCCGCTACCATGAGTACTCTTAATTACAACCAATGCCCGTCCCTTCCATGCTTTCCTTGTATTGCTTACATACAGGTCATAGTCTTTCAGATCCGCATTATCCACTCCTGCAATTACACCAGGCCCTTCAATTTTAAAGTGCAAACGGTTTGCAGCATTTGGTTGAATAACGCCATCGTTGTCTGTTACCTCTACAGCTACATAACACAAGTCTTGTCCATTGGCCAAAATCTCTTTCCGGTCAGCAGTTAATTTTATTTTGGCGGCATCACGTGCCGTTTGCAGATTAGCGGATTCAATTTCTTTGTCATCTTCCACACCAACGGCTTTGAGCCGGCCCGGGGAATAAGGCAACGTAAAAATTGCTTTATATTCCTGTGCTTCCGCAGTTGCCTTTTCGCCAATAAGTTCATCATTAAGGTAAAGTCTTACTTTGGGATATTTTGAATAAACTTCTGCCTGCATGTTCCTGCCCTCATAACCTGGCCAGGTCCAACTTTCCCAGGTGGGCCAAACTGACCATCTTGTTTCCTTAATTTCCAGGGGCTCCGGATTGGGTTCACGAACAGCCATGTAAAGCTTCTCGTTGTTGTTATACAGCATGCTCCTGTAATGCGATATCGGTTTTCTCCATCCGAGCAGGTCCACATCTCCACAGTAAGCGCCATGCCATGGGAACATATCGTTGTCCCAGTTTTCTCCGGTAACCTCACCTGAATAAAACGAACGGCCTATGCCGGCTTCTCCCAGGTAATCAATTGCCGTCCATACAAAATCTCCGATAATATAGCTATTGTTCTGCACCAATTTCCAGTTAGCAAATGCGTCCCGTGGATAGGATTCCGTTTGAACAATAATACGGGAAGGAACTCTTTTATGATCTGCCGGTGCACTATTTAATTGATAATTATAACCGGCAACATCATGAGCTGCCATCAACGGATCAAAAGCTTCCCATTCGCCCCAGGTTACAACAGCTGATGTAACCGGCCGGGTTGAATCTATATTTTTAACTGCGCCGGCAAGCTTTTTAGCGGTTTCAACTGCTTCAGGTGTTTTTCTTTCAGATATTTCATTGCCAATGCTCCACATAAAGATTGATGGATGATTTCTGTCGCGAAGCACCATTGTTTCCAGATCACGTTTCCACCATTGGTCGAAGTAAACGGAATAATCGTTTTTGTTTTTACCGCCTCTCCAACAATCGAATGATTCATCCATAACCAATAGGCCAAGTCTGTCACAAGCATTTAAAAAAGCTTCCGAAGGAGGATTGTGAGAAGTTCTTACGGCGTTGAATCCAGCAGCTTTCAGTTGCTCAATCTTACGCTCCTCGGCACGGTCAAAAGCCGCGGCACCAAGACAGCCATTATCGTGATGTACGCAGCCTCCATTTATTTTTACTGTTTTTCCATTCAATAAAAAACCGCTTGCGCTGGTAAAATTGATAGAGCGTATACCAAAATCGTTTCTAGTATTGTCAATTACCTTATTGCCTGTTACCAGCTGCACCTGGGCCCTATATAAGTTGGGAGCACCCGGTGTCCATAACTGAGGATTTGAAATCGTAATAAACTGTGTCACTTCTTTTTCACTATGAGCAGGCAATTGAACTTTGACCTGGCCGTTTGCAATGCTCTTAAAATTTCCGTTTTGTATTTGTGTTTTTACGATAACGCTTTGAGGCGATCCTGTTTCGTTTTGTACCAACGTTCTGATTTGAACCGTTGCTTTTTTTGAAGAGACCTCAGGTGTTGTAATGGCTACTCCCCAATTAGCCACATGTACCAGATCGGTAACGGTCATCCACACGTGGCGATAGATGCCCGAGCCACTATACCAACGACTATTCATCTGTTGGGAGTTGTCCACCTTTACCGCAATCACATTTTCGGTTCCAAATTCCAAATAGGGTGAAAGGTCATAAGTAAATGAAGAATAGCCGTAAGGATAAACTCCAAGAGATCTTCCGTTAATAAATACTTCGGAGTTCATGTACACTCCTTCAAAATAAACAGACACTTTTTTACCTTTCCATTCACCCGGAGCCTTAAACGTTTTCCGGTACCAGCCGATACCTGCAGGAAAATACCCTCCGGCATTACCTGTTGGATTTTTGGGGTGTGTTTTTCCTTCAATACTCCAATCATGCGGCAAATCCAGGTTACGCCAGGTATTATCGTTGAAGTCCTTTGACCTGGCGGCGGCAGTATCTCCCTGGAAGAATTTCCAGTCGTAATCAAAAAGTTGCTTTCGTTCATTTGAATCTTGAGTAAACCCCAAGAGGTTGCTGGCTAAAAGCAGCACTATTGTTACTATTACTTTCATGTTAAGATCGGCGGAACTGTCTGCTTTAAATTGAATCATAGTTAATTTGAATAATCAGATAGAAGTTATCTCAGATAAGCCTAAGTTTATTTTGACTTAAAAACATCGTTTAATCTGAACCCCGAAACACATGCACCGATGTGGAAAATATCCTGAGATAACTTCTATCATTGACTCGGGAATAATTACTGCTTTACAACTTTAAAAGTTTGCGACCAGTTTATGCCATTTACCTTAACTAAGTATAAACCTGGTATAAGGGAAGCTCCCAGTGACATTAAATTTGAAACTGCTGAATGTTCAATGATTTGAACCCGTCTGCCTGACACGTCAAAAATGGTGATACTTTTTATGTCTGTGGGGTTGGGAACTTCTAAGTCAAAACTTGATGTGAATGGATTCGGGTTTAATAGTAACTGTAGTTCCAATTCTTCTGCCGACACTACGCCAATGGGTGTTGGTGAATTTGTCAAACTGGTTATGGCCCACTGTTGGTTAAAGCTATTACTCTTTTTCCACTGGCCTAAATTTGCGTCATTTGTTGTGGACCCTAAGCCATCAATGTATAAGCCTGTAACCCTGTTCTTAAATTTAATATACGTTCCGAAGGATAGCTGTTGCCATTGCTGGTTGTTATTGCTGGTGTTGCCGCTGTTTTGACCAACGAATGATCCATTAGTAGTCCTTCCCATACCATCAAGATAAAGACCTGTAGCACGATTTTTAATTCTTACATAATTTCCAACAGGCTCAATTTCCCATTGCTGTGCGTTACTGCCGCTGCCGCTGCTCCGCTGTCCGGCATTGGAACCAACGGTGGAGTCATTCAAACCGTCCATTACCAATCCGGTACCACGGTTAGTTAAGGTAATATAGTTGACAGCAGGAGGTGGTGGTGGAGGTGGTGGTGGACCAGCTTTAACCAACAAGATGGCCGTTGTAGAAAGTGCCGGCACCGTTATGGTAAGTGAATTTGAATTTACCGCTACCGTATTTTGTTTTAGTGCATTTTGTGTATGCGATTCAAAAGTTTCTGTTGCCGGTAAAGATGACAACTGCAATGTTTGGTAATTTCCATTAGCAGTAAAATTGCTCAAATTGACGGTAACAGTACGGGAAGATGTCATATCACGGTTTATAAGCATCACCGTTAACGAGTCGTCATTTCCGTTTATGGAGGAGTAAGCAGATACCATATTTTCATCAGAAGACGTACTTGAAACACTATATTCCTTTGCATTCCTGCTAAAGAGATGCAATGTTTCCCACATACCGGTAAACCACATCCATGGCGAAAACAAGTCAACACCATTATTAGCAAATGTACCCAGGTGCGATCCGTATATAACAGACGCAAGGTTTGGCTCGCTTGGCCCGGGGCTCCATTCACTTACACCAGCTGTTATGCCATGGTTTGCACCAAAATGTTCGTTTAACCAGTTGTCGAAACGCTTGAAAAGATATTGTTTTGTAAGTGAGTTATCCCATCCGCCGGTACTTGATTTAATACCATTTGAACCCGGATAATCATAGGTTTCATCATAATAAATCCGGTGTCCCTGCAGTGCCTCGGTGTCATTATTATAATAAGGGTAGTTGTGAATATCTATTACATCTACCAGTTTGATACCGGTTGCCTTATACTCATCGCCAAGGCGTTTTATGAAATACTCAATCCAGGGATAATACCTGCCATTTATCCATATACTTT
>CAMLEX010000534.1 GCA_946479055.1 uncultured Bacteroidota bacterium
TCTGCTACCTGTTCCTGTGTATAATCCAGCTCTTCCATCATCCGCTTATAACTAAGCGCAACTTCCATTGCATTCAGATCTTCCCGCTGCAGGTTTTCCAACAAAGCCAGTTCAAGCAGTTCCGTATCGTTTGCCTGGCGCAGGTAGGCGGGAATATCTTTCAGTCCTGCCATTTTAGATGCCCGCCAGCGGCGTTCACCGGCAACAAGCCGGTATTTGCCTGAAGAAAGTTTTGTAACTGTTATTGGCTGAATAATATCATGCAGCTTGATAGATTCCGCCAGTTCTTTCAATGCCTGTTCGTCAAAATCACGGCGGGGTTGTTTGGGGTTAGGTTCAATTTGGTCAACAGCAATGCGATTGATGCCCGTCACATTTTCAACAACTGTTTGTTTCAGAGCTCCGGTGCCTGTTTTAAGATCACTATCTATACCCTGAAGCAGGGAACGTATTCCTTTGCCGAGTAAATCTTTATTTTGTTTGGGATTGGTCATTCTTGTTTCTTGTTTCTGGTTTCCCGTTCCTGGTTTCTCGTTCATTGCAAGCTTTAAATAATGTAAAGTATTTGTCTTTTGTGGATTAATTATAAACAACAAACCATAGCTATAAACTCAATATTCGTTCATCATTTTTAATCTTCGTCATATCGTTTTTCTGCAGGATCTCTTTGGCGAGGTTCAGATAATTCATAGAACCTTTGCTGTTGGCATCATACAGTATAACGGGTTTGCCTACACTTGGAGCTTCCGCCAATCGGGCATTACGGTGTACAATTGTATTAAATACCATATCTTCAAAATGGCGCCTTACTTCACTAACAACCTGGTTGCATAAACGGAGGCGACCATCGTACATCGTCATCAGAATACCTTCAATGACTAATGCTGTATTCAACCGGCTTTGAACAATTTTTATTGTATTCAATAATTTGCCAAGACCTTCCAGGGCAAAGAACTCGCACTGTACCGGAACCACAACTGAATCCGATGCTGTTAATGCATTGACAGTAATTAATCCCAGGGAAGGAGAGCAATCGATAATAATAAAATCATAATCGCTGCGAACGGCTTCCAACAGATTTTTCATGACATTTTCCCGGTTGGGGTAATTGATCATCTCAATTTCCGCACCTACCAGGTCAATATGAGAAGGAAGAAGATCAAGGTAGGGAATATCACTTTTCAGTATCACATCCTTTGCATTGGCTTGGTTTACCATGCAATCGTAGAGGCTTTGGGTAATATTGTGCAAGTCAAAGCCTACACCGGTCGTACTGTTGGCCTGGGGATCACCATCTACTAATAATGTCCTGAATTCCAGAACGGCAAAACTGGCCGCCAGGTTGATGGCGGTAGTGGTTTTGCCCACGCCTCCTTTTTGATTAGCTACACCTATTATTCTCGCCATCTCAGTTCCTGCGGTTTATTTAAAAAATTAATAATATTTCCCGGTCAGTTTACGTAAAATTGTCGTCAATCGGTAAAACCGCAAAATTAAGTTTTGCCCAATTTAAACAGTAGTACGGGCAAAAATAAGTGTTCGGCAAACAATAGGCATATTTCCCTGTTATCTTTGTCCCTTTAAACTCAGTTCATGCGTAATTCTCCTTTCTGGTGGATAATGATAATTTTAATGGTCTTGTTGGATATTTACGTATTCCAGGCCATTAAAATTATCGCCAATCCTTCGAGTGCAAGAGTAAAAACAGTTATTTATGCCGGATATTGGACAATATCCATCGCGGCCATCGTCGTTTTGCTGATACTTCCTTATTTGCATTTTGCTCACCAGGCCAGGATCTTACGTACTACCATCTTCGCTGTTATTTTAGGATTGTTTATTGCAAAGCTCATTGCAGCTTTGTTCTTTTTAATAGATGATATTAGGCGGGGAATTCAATGGGCGGCTGGTAAAATGTTTGCCAGGAATACAGAAGGTGAAAATTTGTCTGAAGGTGAAAAAATATCCCGTTCTGTTTTTTTGAGCTGGGCAGGAATGATTGCCGGTGGTGGCTTGTTTGCAACACTCCTGAATGGTTTTGGAAATAAATACCAATACCAGGTAAAAAAGATCCCTTTAGCATACAGCAATTTGCCCGAAGCTTTCAGGGGATTAAAGATTGTTCATATTTCGGATATTCATTCCGGCAGTTTGCTGGATAAAAAGGCCGTGCAAAAAGGTGTTGAAAAAATATTGAAAGAACAGCCCGATCTTATTCTTTTTACCGGCGATCTTGTTAATAATACTGCTGATGAAATGGATCATTATATAGATGTATTCAGCAAGTTGAATGCGCCATTGGGAGTTTATTCCACGTTGGGCAATCATGATTATGGCGATTATGTACAGTGGAAGACTGATGAAGAAAAGAAAGCTAACCTGGAAAGGTTGAAACAGGTTCATGCAAAAATGGGCTGGCGGTTAATGATGAATGAGCATATCGTATTGGAAAGGGGTGAAGACAAAATTGCCTTGCTCGGTATTGAGAACTGGAGTGCGAAAGCAAGATTTCCAAAGTATGGGAATATGGAAAAAGCACATGCAGGCACAGATGCTTATCCTTTTAAAATTTTGTTAAGTCATGATCCTTCGCATTGGGATGCCGAGGTGAGGACAAAATATTCCGATATTGACCTTATGCTTTCGGGTCATACTCACGGCATGCAGTTTGGTGTAGAGTTACCCGGGTTTAAATGGAGCCCCGTGCAATATGTATATGAGCAGTGGGCTGGTTTGTATGAAAAGGAAGCACAAAAATTGTATGTTAACCGGGGCTATGGTTTTATCGGTTACCCGGGCAGGGTAGGGATCCTTCCGGAAATAACCGTGCTGGAGTTGAGTTAAAAAGTGAGAAGTGAAAAGTGAAGAATGGCTGCCAATTGCAAGAACTCACTATTCCCTACTCACCATTTACAAATTAAACTTCAGTATATAGCCAGGGTCATAAGAGCTTTGATAGTAATGCAATTTCAAAACCTTTGAATACTGTTTAATGTTTAAAAATTATTTTCTTGCCGCAGGATTTGTTTTACTATCTGTTGCCGGGTTTTCACAAACAACTCCGAATGATACAGTGCCGGTTACTCCGAAAGAAAGTTTGGACTTCGATACCACGTTTGATTATGACGAACTGTTAGATGAGCTGGATATTTTCCTTGATTCCTTATTAATGCCCCGAAGTTATTTTTTTGCCAGTATTTCCGCCGGTAGTTGTTATTATAATTATTTCAAAAAAAACAATAAGCTGGAAACAGTAAAAAAAAGTGTTTATACTCCAACAATCGGTTTTTATCATAAAACAGGTCCGGGATTGACTTTATCCGGAAATATTACTGATGATGGACAGCAACTTAATTTATATCAGTTTTCCGTTAGTCCTTCATTTGATTTTATTCAAAACCATAACTGGGTGGCTGGTATATCTTACACTCGATATTTTACAAGAGACTCATTGCCTTTTTATTCATCACCATTGCAAAATGAGGTTAATGCGTATGTTACATGGAGAAAACCGTGGTTGCAACCCGGCATTACAGCCAGCTATGGTTGGGGTAGCAGTTCAGAGTTTGAGAAAAGGAAAGGATATATCCTGCTGTTAAGGAGGAAGCGACTACTTGTGTATGATTTCACTACCAATTCGCAGGAAGACATTTCTGATTTTTCAGTAGCAGCTTCAGTACGCCATAATTTTTACTGGATGCATATTTTAGGCGAAAAGAATTATATAAAATTTACGCCACAGCTTGCGTTTTCTGCAGGCACACAAAAATTCGGTTTTAACAGAACTACCAGTACTTATCCCGTTAATATCCGTACAGGTACTTATTTATTATATAACAGCGGCGATATAAGTGTTGATCAGAAATTAAAATTTCAGCCTCTTTCTCTTTCACTCTACCTGCGGCCGGAGTATAATATCGGTAAATTTTTTGTGCAGCCGCAATTCATTCTCGACTATTATATACCTGCCGAAAATCTGGCCGCTTTATTTTCCATCAATGCAGGAATTATCCTTTGATAACAGGAGAATCAGTAAACTCTCTCAGAACCACCTTATTAAAATGGGTTACTGAATCATCGTAGTAAAATATATGCTACAGCCCTCCCTCAAAAAAGAGGGAGAAGCACGGATTTTATTCAATAGTTTTTCGGGAACCAGTTGCAAACAACTGGCATTAATGAATAGAGAAAGTCTAAACTCGTTTTCAATAATATTAATTTTTACCTGTACTGTAGGGGTACACT
>CAMLEX010000535.1 GCA_946479055.1 uncultured Bacteroidota bacterium
TTTCATAATAATGTTACCATCTCTCGCCACCGTGATACCCGGTGATTTTTCCAATACATCCATGATCGTAGCCCCCGCGTTCGTAATAGTTGCTTCGGGGTTGATGACTGTTTTGTCGGGCAGAAATTGGATGGGCGGTTTTTTTGAAAGAACAGTCACGGTCTGTAGCTCGCGGCTTTTGGCCTTCAGTACCACGATATCAGAAAACGAGGTGTTTTTTTCGAGATCGAACCAGGTGCTGTAGCCATCTTCGTACCCGGCCTGGCTGGCCCGCACCCGGTATTTACCAGAGTTTAAATCCATGAATTCAATGATCCCTGATTCGTTGGCGACTCCTGCATTCACGGCTACAGAATCGGGGTTCAGTAAATACACCGTTGACCCTGGCAGTGCATTTTTCTGCTCATCCAGCACGATTATGCGAATACTTCGTTTACCCTGCTCCTGGGTAAAACCATGGAGATAGAGAAATAGTAAAAGAAAAAGAAGGCTGACTTTAAGCATACGACCGGGTAAGGAACTAAAATATTCAAACTTATCAAGAAAAAAAGATCTTTTTCGTTCAATGGTTGGGAGCAAGGGTAGATGCTTTTTTGCATCGTCCAATTAGGAAAATTTTTTGAAACGTGCCTCCTCCCACCCCTTACTAATAATAATACTAAAAATTTTTTAGGAGGGACTCATCGTGTATCTAATGACTATTTCCAAGCCTGGCTGATCAAGGCACTTATGGGGGCAATCATAGGCGCATCGCCGAATTGGCCGGCTAGTTCCTTTTCCAACCTGATTTTAATTTCTTCTATACTTCCAGGTTTGATCTTCCTGATCTCGTCATAAACAGATCCTCCCTGCACGAAACCGAGTGCAGCTTCCTTTGCAGTTGGACTATCGGAAAGAAGTTTTACTTTTTCAATCGACAGTCTTGAAAATCCTGCATCCTGCAGTAACGATCGTATTCCCCTCTCATCGCTCATTGAGGTTGCCAGATCATCGGTAGCAGGCAGCGGCTCTTCCAAATATTGCTCTGCCATACACGTGGAAGTATATGACACGGGGTTGTTTTCCAGCTTATCCCAGGTGGTGAATAAAAAATGACCGCCCGGCCTCAGCACCCGGTATACTTCGGCAAAAGCTGTCGGCTTGTCGGGAACAAACATGTAGCCGAAGCAACAAATGACCAGGTCGATACTGTTATCGCTGAATGGAAGTTGCTGCGCATCGATATGTTGCCAGTCGATATCAAGATGACCCAATTTCTTTTTCGCCACAGCCAGCATTTCCCCGCTAATGTCCGACGCGATTAATTTTGTTGAAGGTAAAATATGCTCCCGGATATGACGGGTAACACGGCCTGTGCCAGCGGCAATTTCAAGAACAACAGCTAACCCGGCAGGTTCAATTCGTTTAGCTACTTCTATGGCATAAGGTTCAAAGTACAGCGGACCGAAAAACTGGTCATAGTGATTGGCGGTTTGCCCGGGGGTATCGTCGGAGAGAGTCTTTGATGGAATGTCAGCCATAGGTCTCTGTTGATGTTTGAAGATACAGCGCCTGCCTGGGCGAAAAAAAATATTGGTTGTTTTCGTAATAACGCTGCTTCGATTTATTGCCTCGTGTTTGTTTTTTAGCGTCTTCCGCGAAATGGATCAGCGCTTCATAAACAGAGCCGATGCCAGCTGCGATCTGCAGGTTGGTATCCAATAGGTCGCCCCGGGAAAAATCGGGTTTCCCCCAATGATTGCCAACGAAATCGTTGAATTCGCCGATGGAATATTTGTAAGCATTTTTATACAGGTTCCATATCATCGCATTGATGCGGGCTTCGGCTGTTGCCACCTGGTAATATCCTTCTATGCCAGATGAAGTGGCTCTCAATTGTTCCATGTATGCATCGCATTGCTGCTTAAATAGGGTGATGGGAGCCGTGTAATTTTTCAGTCTTTCTTTTATCCGCATCAATAATTTCTGTACAGCAATAGCATCTATTGCAATGCTTCGTTTTGCCATCGTTGCTTCAAACTCCCGGTCTGCTTTTTCATAATCATTGAAAAAAGGATCTATGCCTGACTGCGCAATGCTGAACTGGCGGTATTCTTCCTGCTGTTTGTTGATGCTCATTTTTTTATATTGTGCGGCATATTGCGGATCGGCTTTCATCTTTTGCATAAAAGCCTGCAGCACGGGATCATTATTCGGCATCACTGCATCGGGATTTTGTTTGATCGCATCCATCGCCGCTTTTTTGCGTTCACTTTCACTCATGTTCTTTATTTTGTCTACGCCGCCCATCTGTGCGATAATGGGATTTTCATTCATGATTTTGGTAGCAATCGCCTTACGCTGCACTTCACTCATGTTCTGTATTTTATTGACACCGCCCATTTGTCTTATCAAATCGCTTTCGTTCGCTTCTTGCCTGGCTGCTTTTTCGACAGCTGGTCTTCCGCCTTTGTCATACAACTTCAACAAAGTGCTGCTCTTGCGGGCCTCTTCCCCCAATTGTTTCTGGAACATTTTCATCCTGTCGATGAAAGGATCGTAGTAACCATCTTCATCAATATTCCTGGCTACAGGAAGACTTTTCACCGGCGCAGGGATTTGTTCAAAAAATGGCAGCAAATTTATTTCGCCGGCGACATGCTTATAGGTCGGCGTATACTCACGTGCTATTTGCCGCATTTTCTTCTTTACGGTATCGCTTGATTTTTCCAACGGTGTAAGTGATACTAACTGGTCGTCTACCAGTGGTACATGCAGGTCGTCGTCAGGCAGTCCGGTGGTTTGCTGTGCCATGGCAGTTATTGAAAGGCAACCTGTAACGGCCAATACATAAATTTTCAGCAATTTCATTAGTTTGTTGTTAATGCCTGCCTGCCGGTAGACAGGGTTAAGGTTTATGGTTAATGATCAATGGTGCTGCAAGTAAATGCAAATTGCCCGTTGCAAACAGGCCGATCTTTATTAACTGGCATTTATGCGTGATGAATCGCAGGAATGATAGATAGAGTGAAAGAGGTAAAAGTTTATGTAACCAGCTGCAGTGCTACTATCATCGCCTGTTGCGCCTGCCCCGACGAGGAGCAAAGCGACGGAACTCGGGGTCGCACACTTGTACGTTCGGTTGGCTATTCAACAATATTGAAAATTTTTTCTAAATGCCCCGGTTCCGTGTCTCACGAACCAACAGTGGGATCACTTGGTTGAAAAATTTGGATAGTTCGCATTATATATCAATCTTATTGTTAGCGGCTATTCTCTCAACATTCCAATAATCGAAAGCATTAGACCAACCTTAATGTTTCTTTAAGTATTTAGGTGTTACATTAGTCCTCTAATTAAAAATTAATCCTGTTATGAAACTTTTTATACTCCTATCATTATCCCTTATACTGACAAGTACAGTAATGGCCCAAATTAATCAGGGACAATTTCTAATAGGCGGAAATACCAGTTTTGAGTCCTTAAAAAGTGATGGAGAAAATGTTGTCAGCCACAAAACCACAACCCTTTTCGTTTCGCCCAACATTGGCTATTTTATCATTCCAAAACTTGTTGGTGGATTAAGATTAAATTTTAGTGTTTACAAACAGAAATACCCTGTAAGTTCTACATGGACAAATATTTCACTTTCTCCATTCTTAAGATATTATTTGCTTTCCCAAAAACAAAAGTTCAATGTTTTGGTAGATGCTGGTTATATTAATTCCAAATCTAAATCCAGAATACAAAACGGCCAAACGCCTATTGAAAAGACACATGGTTATAATATTTCACTTGGTCCATCTATTTTTCTTAACGAACATGTAGCATTAGAATTCCTGTTAGGTTATAAACATACAAAAGTCAAAGATTATGGCGACAATAAAACCACTACGTTTAATACTGGCCTGGGACTGCAAATCCATTTAGGAAAAATAAGAACCAAAGCAAAAGTTTAATAACAGGCGCTAATATCGCACCGGCAATATGGTGGCTGGACGAATAGATCCTGATCATATCTTTACCTGACTGATGTTCGAGCTGGACAAAACCCGGAATGCCACCACAACTTGTCCCGACGAAGGTCGGGATCGTCAATGCGTGGACGTTAGCGGCAAATAAACAGGCAATCTAAAATCTAAAAAACAAACACAATTCAGCTTGTCGAATAAATTGGAACGATATTATTATGAAGCCAGGGGAAACAAATGGTATCACTACTTTGCCGTTTTTAGCCGATTGGCTTTGGCTGTTGCAGGGT
>CAMLEX010000536.1 GCA_946479055.1 uncultured Bacteroidota bacterium
ACTTTAAAGGTAAAGAGACTCAGGAATAACTTCTATAGCTAATGGTTGAAAAGACCTCATGCTCCGAAAAAATTATGAAACCAAAAGTTATTACGTTATCAAGACAAAAATTAAAATAATGATAAGTAAAATTAAAAGAACAATTATTAAGACTGTTTTTCTTGGAGTCTTTATAGTAACAGGCATCTTTAATGTCTCTTATGGACAAGCCAAAGTCGATAAACTTGATAAACTGATAAGTGCTTATGCTGAATATGGAAAATTTAATGGCTCTGTTCTGGTGGCTGAAAAAGGAAAAGTTATTTACAAAAAGGGGTTTGGATTGGCTGATATGGAATGGAATATTCCCAATCAGCCTGACACTAAGCATAGGTTAGGTTCCATCACGAAGCAATTTACTGCCATGTTGATCATGCAATTGGTTGAACAAGGTAAATTGAAATTAGATGTGCCCGTATCCACCTATCTTCCTGACTATCCTAAAAAAAACGGAGATATAATTACGATTCATCACTTGCTCACACACAGTTCCGGAATTCCGAATATGACTTCGTTTCCCGGGTTCGTTAAGGACGTCATGCGTAATTCTTACAGTCCGGTGCAGCTTGTGAATATATCCGCTGACTCAACGCTGCAATTCAAACCCGGAGAAAGGTTTGCTTACAGCAATTCAGGCTATCTGCTATTGGGTTACATCATTGAAAAAGTAACAGGTAAATCTTACGAGCAGGTATTACGGGAGAACATTTTTACCCCGCTCAAAATGAACAATACCGGATATGATCATCATGGAACTTTGTTGAAGAACAGAGCTAGTGGCTATGAAAAAAATGGAAGGAGTTATGTAAATGCAAATTTTATTGACATGTCGGTACCACACGCTGCGGGAGCATTGTATTCAACAGTAGAAGATCTGTATCTCTGGGATCAGGCATTGTATGGCAATCAACTGCTGCGGAAGGAAAATATGGATCTGTTATTTACCAAACATATCCCGTCAGGCGGGGGGCATTATGGTTATGGTTGGAACATTGGTGAAATTCCCTTGGGTAACACGACCGAACCGATAGAAACAATTGGCCATGGAGGCGGGATAAATGGTTTTAATACACAGCTCACCCGAATCCCATCGGATAAATCATTCATTGTGTTATTGAATAACACAGGAGGAGCTCCTCTCAATGAAATGACGAATGCTATTGCTGCAATTATTTATGATAAATCCTACGACCTTCCTAAAAAATCGGTTGCTTATTCACTGGCAGACAGGATAGAGAAAGAGGGCATTCCCGCTGCACTTGAATATTATAAAGGCATCAAAGATTCCACCGGGTACTACCTCAATGAAAACGAAATGAACGGAACAGGGTACCAATTCCTGCAATCGGGCAAAGTGAAAGAAGCAGCCGCTATTTTTAAACTCAATACAATAGCATTTCCTAAATCATCAAATGTTTTTGATAGCTATGGGGAAGCACTCATGGTCCTTGGAAACAAAACAGAGGCCATCGAAAACTATACGAAATCTGTTAAACTAAATCCGGGTAACGAAGCCGGTATAAAAATATTAAAAGACAATGGTATAAAGACAGATGACCTGATCAAAAAAGTTCCTATTGAATACCTGAGATTTCTGGAAGGTGACTACCTGAACGTTGATAATAAAGAACATAAGATCAAATTTGATGTGGCGGAAGGTATATTGTACGGCAATGACCGGGGCTACAGATATAAAGTGCTTCCGGTTGGGGAGGAAGGTGAGTTTGTCAATCCGGATGATGGAGCTTCATTGGTTTTCGATACGAAAGACAAGAATGCAATAACTATGGTACTTTTTGGAAGGGTTAAGTTCAAGAAGGTTTTATGAGAGAAAAGGAAATTTTCCCAGAGCTATTCGTAGTGTTCGATAAACTATAAACGACTGCTATCCGGAGCTTGCAACTCCAGATTATTATTTATAGGTTTTATAAGCAATGGCTGCTTGCAGACGAAAAGAATTACCGGTACAGTTTTCATTGAGAATTAATATCTTTCTGTACCAGCAGTTGCGCAAAGCAACGTATTAGCGGTCAGGCTATGATGACAGTAAATCCTGACAAACCAAATATGACAGAATGTTAAATAGAACTTTTACATCATTTCCAATCAGTTCGATGCGTATATCGAATCGAAGAAAAGAAGGATTGCGCCGACAACAGTGAACATTTACATAGAAGTTAAAAGATACCTGCAGGCATTTGAAAAGTTCAGAGGAAGAAAAATAACCTTTAAGTCTTTCGATGTGGACTTCTATCATGAGTTTATTGAGTTCATGACTTTCGATTATGTTTCTTACCGCTATACAAAAACGAAAATAAAGGGTTTAAAAAGAAATACTCTTGGCAAAGCAATAAAGCATTTACGATTATTCCTGAAGGATAGGATACGCCGCAAGATCATTCCACCGATTGACCTGACAGAATACAAAGTAGTAGAAGAAATCGCTGATGCTACTTACCTCAGCATGTATGAAATCGAAATGATCCGCAACCTTGATCTATCGTTAAGCCCGAAACTAGAACTGGCGAGAGATCTTTTAGTGTTGGGTTGCCTGACTGGACTACGATTTTCTGATTTCAGCAATATTAAACCAGAAGATATCAGGAATGGGAAATTGCATATCAAACAACAAAAGTCGGATCACTGGGTGGTGATACCTCTGCGTTCGATAGCTCATGATATACTCATTACGAAATTCAGGGCCAAATACCCAGAACATCAAATGCGGCCTTTAATGATGAGATCAAAAGTCTGCGAGATTGCCGAAATAAATGAATCAATCAAGTTTTCTTACAAAAAAGGTAACCGAGACATTGAGGAAGTGAAGCCAAAATACAAATGGATCACCTCTCATTCCTGCCGGAGATCATTTTGCACTAATGAGTTTTTAGCGGTACACCTGTTGAGTTGATTATGAAAATTAGTGGCCATAGAAGCCTGAAAGACTTTTACCGGTATATCAAAGTGACACCCGACCAGGCGGCTTATCAGATAGAGAAAATTTGGAAGGAAAGGGAGCAAGTTTTGGTCGGACTGGTGGCAGAATAATATTGGGTCTGCGTAACTGGCTCTATTTCAAAGCGTAATTTCATCCGATATTAACGTTTGCTATAGTGAACATTTCAGCTTATATTTGTTTATTATAGCGAACGTTATGGAAAACAGAACAATAACCCTTACCCCTAAATTAGAGAAGATTCTAACTGAATTAGGAGGAAATATAAAGCTGGCCCGGTTACGAAGAAAATTAACCACCGAACAAGTGTGTGAACGGGCTAATATTAGCCGAACCACTTTATGGCAAATAGAGAAAGGAATGCACAATGTCACGATCGGTGCCTATACACAAGTCTTATTTATCCTTGGCCTTGAAAAAGACTTGCTGCGGGTGGCGACCGATGATGAACTCGGCCGGAGATTACAGGATGCCGATCTGGAAATTAAAAAAAGAGGACCCAGGAAAAAATAAATCGCCATGGACATTTTAGTTTACGCCGACTGGATAGAATTAGAAGGGCCCGCCTTGATAGGAACGCTTTCGGTTGCCCATACCAAGGGACGGGAGATTTTCTCATACGCTTATGACAAAGCATGGTTGGATAGGGGGCTAGCTCAAAACTTAGACCCCGATCTGCAACTTTTCGCAGGCACTCAATACCTTTCAACCGGAAAAAAGAATTTTGGAATTTTTCTCGACTCATCACCTGATAGATGGGGACGTGTTTTAATGGTAAGAAGAGAAGCCATTAGTGCAAGAATGGAATCCAGAAAGGCAAAGACACTTTTTGAAGAAGATTACCTCCTTGGAGTATTTGATGCACACCGGATGGGCGCTCTCAGATTTAAAAAAGATGCAAATGGCCCATTCTTACATGATAACGCAAGCCTTGCATCGCCTCCCTGGACATCATTACGGGAACTTGAATTTGCAAGTTTGCAATTGGAAAAAGATGTATTGACAGACGAGGAATCATTGAAATGGCTCAATATGTTAATGGCCCCGGGTGCATCGCTTGGCGGAGCACGGCCAAAAGCAAGTGTAGTTGATACAAAAGATAATTTATGGATTGCAAAATTTCCCAGTGGAAATGACCAGGTTGATATAGGCGGTTGGGAAATGGTTGTTAATGTAATTGCTAAGGAAGCAGGCCTGAACATTGCCGATGGCCAGGTCAAGAAATTTAACAGTAAACATCAT
>CAMLEX010000537.1 GCA_946479055.1 uncultured Bacteroidota bacterium
AAAATAAAGAATGGGAAGAAGGAATGGCTTCTTCTATTCGTTGCGGATTAAATACTCTGTTACAAATCGCCCCCTCTGCAGACGCCGTGATCCTGATGGTCTGCGATCAGCCTTTTGTTTCTGCCTCGTTATTGAATGAACTGATCACTACGCAAAAAAATAGCGGTAAGTTAATCGTTAGCAGCCAATATGAAAACGCTATTGGTCCGCCGGCACTTTTTTATAAAACTATTTTTCCTGAGTTGATGGACTTAAAAGGTGATGCAGGCGCCAGGAAGATTGTAGAGCAACACAGCAATGATACAACAACTGTTTTATTTACAAAAGGTAGTATTGATATTGACACGGAAGAAGAATACAAAGCAATAAACGATACAACATAGCTGACTATTACAAGTTGCAGCATTAATGAGATTATTACAGCCACTTACTTAATCGCTTTAAACTTTCTACATTATGGACCGGGGCAAATACATCTATAAATGGCATTGCTGTTTGCATACCAATTACATCAGGCCGATAGGAAGTGTAGCCTGCAAGCGGATTTAACCAGATAAGTTTTCTCGCCTTCTTATGAATGAATTCCATATTTTTTTTAAGAATATCCATATTGCCCGTATCCCATCCATCACTCAAAATAATGACGATCGTTTTTGAGTCCAGCATCTTTTTTGAATATAACTTCACAAAATCGTCAAGAGATTTTCCTATACG
This sequence comes from uncultured Bacteroidota bacterium, assembly GCA_946479055.1. The sequence continues at coordinate 715 of CAMLEX010000537.1, forward strand.
GGTACCCCCTGCCCAATCATTATTTTCCACCCCAAGCAAATGCAAAGCTTCCCGGAAATGTTTTTCCTTTAAGACAGGTGTTATTCTTTTTAAAGTAGTTCCGAATGTAAATGTTTCCATTCTGCCATACACTTGTTGAAAAGCGTACATGAATTGAATTAAAAAAGCGGTATAGAGCTCCATTGATTTACTTACATCACAAAGCAATGCCAGGTTTACCCGGTTGCGTTTTGGTTTCCTGTAAGCAAGTTCAAGTAGTTCACCACCCCGCCGCAGATTTTTGCGCAAGGTGTGCCGCAGGTCAGGTATATTAATTTTATTTGTGAATTTATATCTCCTGCTTGCTTTTGCTGCCAGGCGTTTTGCAAGGGCTCTGATTATTTGCATCAGTTCATCGACATCCTCTTCCGGGATAACAGAAAAATCTTTGCGTGAGATATTTTCCAGCATACTGTAAGTGGCTGTTTCTTCCGTTTCATCATTGCGGTTTCCATGCAACCATGTTTTTAAAGATTTAAAAGATTTCTGCTGAGCAAGGGGTTTTTGTTTTTTGGATGGTTCATCTTTGATTTTTGCATCAACAGCTTTTCCCGCCTGTTTCCAGTATTCATCAAAAAGAAGGTCAAATTCTTCAACCTGGGCTTTACTTCTGCAAAGCGTTGTTTTTAAAGCCAGTTGAAAAACGGATGGCCTGCTGTAGTCAATGAAATGTAAAGCCTGCAATGTTATTGCTTCCTCTTCTGTGCCGGCAGCAAAGCCTTTCTGCCGGAGAAAGCGGCAAAACTGAACAATGTTTTCCGCTAAAGATGTCCGCCGCACTATCATGCTTTATCTAACTTTGAGGTGATCCCTGTTTTTTCCATTAATTCACTTAGCGATAACTGAACCTCTCTTGTATCTCTCCAGTCTTTTAATACAACACCCAGTGTCTGTTCAATAATTGTTTTATCAAGGTGGCCGATATGAAGTGAAGATAATGCCATGGCCCAGTCAAGCGTTTCAGATACACCAGGAGTCTTTTCCAGTTTCATAATACGTAACTGCTGCATGAAGCGGGTTATTTGCTCAGCCAGTTTCGTATCAATGCCAGGAACTTTATTTTTTACGATCAGCCATTCTTTTTCAAACCCGGGGTAGTCAATATATAAATACAAACAACGCCTTCTCAATGCTTCGCTTAATTCTCTTGTGCGATTACTGGTTAATATTACCTGGGGAATATGTGTTGCTTTAATAGTTCCTGTTTCCGGAATAGTGATCTGCCAATCGCTTAATACTTCCAGTAAAAAGCTTTCAAACTCTTCATCAGACCGGTCGATCTCATCAATTAATAAAACAGGTCTCTTATGATGTGTTATTGCCTGCAGCAATGGCCGTTTCATCAAAAAACTATCACTGAAAATTGTCTTTTCTTTCTCATCAAAGGATATTAAATCATGCTCAGTCATTTTGATATGCAAAAGCTGTCGTTGATAATTCCATTCATACAGCGCATGTGTTGCATCAAGCCCTTCATAACATTGCAGGCGGATCAGGTCCGTTTGCAATGCATTGGCCATCACCTTGGCGATCTCTGTTTTACCTACACCCGCTGGCCCTTCTATCAATAATGGTTTGTTGAGTTGTAAGGAGAGAAAGACAGACATGGCTACGGCATCATCCGTGATGTAGCCTTGTGACAAAAGCATTTGGTTTATTTCATCTAATCGTATCAATGGATTCTTTGCTTATCATTGAAAATACATATTATCTGCGGTCTGTCTTATCTAAATTAATCTGGAACACGATGGACACAAAGAAAGCACGAAGAACTCAACGCTGTGTCCTTCGTGGCCCGTCGTGTTCTTTGTGATCCATTAAAAAATTTTATCAAATCTCTAACTGAAAAATCATTTCGCAGGTGCAGCAGGCATACTTGAATTCCAGATATCACGATGCAATTTCCAGCCGCCATTTGACGGTTGCCAGACTACAACGTATTTGCCTTTATCAATCAATTTATTTCCATCGCCATACAATTCATAACGGCCTGTTTCTGCCAATTGGCTCTCATTTCCCGAAACGTCATCCGTGATCAGCTTGAAATCTTTAATTCCCATCCGTGTAAATGCTCCCCAACCTTCTGCAATACCGGCCCCTTTTACCGGCTCACTGTTAGGGGGCAGCATCAGTGCATCACTGGAATACATTGAAGCAATAGCCGCAGAATCTCCCTTTTTAAAAGCGTCCATAAATTTTACATTTTCAGATTCGATCGCTGATTTAGCGGCTGCAAGATCAAAGTCGACTTTTGTGTCCATGGTATCTGCAGTTTTTTTGTCCGTAGATGCAGTGTTACAGGCTGCTAAAAAAATAACAGCAGTTAAAATGATCAGTTGGTTGAATAATTTTGTCATGACAGTAATTTTTGGTCTGGTAAAAAAGGATTTGAAGAAATACTTAGTAATGTTCATTTATAAAATCAATAGATCACTGGCACAATGCAAACAACAATAAAGATTTTAGCCAGCCTTATCTATTAGTAAGATCAATCGTTTACTTACACAACATCATTCAGGGCTTTTTTCAGATATACTTTTGCCAAATGTTTGCGATATTCCTCTGAAGCAAAATGATCTCCCAAAATAGTTACATTATTAACTGCTGCATTTGCTGCTGCCGCAATAGAATCATTATTCAATGGTTTTCCCGATACTTCATTCTCCGCACTGCTATCACGAAAAGCATTTTCTGATACACCTGTAAACGCAATATTGATTTTGCCATCAGGGAAACGCATTACTGCACATCCAACAATAGCGAACCTGGATGCCGGTTGTTCAAATTTATGATAGCTTGTTTTAGTACCATCTGCAGGAATAGGAATCCGGATGGCAGTTATAATTTCCCCCTCCTGTAATGCTGTAGTAAACAGACCCGTAAAAAAATCAGTAGCTTTTATTCTCCGTTTTCCATTGCTACCCTGAACTTCTATAGCAGCATCGGCCGCTGACACCAGGGCGGGCCAATCTGCAGCCGGATCAGCATGGGCAAGACTGCCGCCAATGGTACCATGATTGCGCACCTGCAAATCACCCACTAAAGATGCGGCTTGTGTAAAAAAGGGAAGTTTATTTTTAATCAGTTTATCGTATGCTATATCAGCATGTGTAACAGCGGCTCCGATAACGATCTCACCATCTTCTTCTTTGATTCCTTTAAGCGCCGCCAGGCCTGTTATATCTACCAGTTTTGCAGGGCGATTCATTCGCAGTTTCATCGCGGGCAGTAAACTATGTCCGCCGGCTAATATTTTTACATCTCCCGATAAAGCAGCAATAGCTTCGTCAACGGTTCTTGCTTTTTGATAATCGAATGTTGCAGGTATCATAAGTGACAATTTGAAAATTTGAAAATGTGCGAATGTGTTAATGCGAAAATGAGCTTAATGATAAAAGAGTTTTCTTATTCTCGTCAGTCAGTGACATATTTTAGGATGTATTCATTGAGCATTGAAAATTGATTATTGAAC
>CAMLEX010000538.1 GCA_946479055.1 uncultured Bacteroidota bacterium
ATAAGTTTTATATTCCATTTTTTCTACCAGGTCCAGGTAGATCTTGCGGATCAGTTCCGTATCGGTTTTTAATTGTGGTTTTTCTTTTTCAAACTGATCTTTTAGCGCCTCATCCTCCAGCATTTTCCACAAAATATTATTGCCGGCAATTTTAGTATTAACATTGAGATCTTCCGCTGTTGGCAGATGTTTGCTGGCTCGCTTATGCGCCTGGGTTTCCGCATAGCGGGCTACTTCGGTCAGAAACCAGGTGAGATATACCAATATGGAACGGGTCTGATTGAAATGCTGTTGTAATACCTTCTGAGGCTCACCGGGTTTCAAAAGATTCTCTAGTGTTTCTATTGTATAGAGAGTCTGCATCACTTTTACCCGGATATTTCTTCTACTAATCATTGCTGTAAGAACTATTTGAAGCTGCGAAGATAAGGGATTTGCATAGCAGTTTGTTGGGTAAAGACAATTTGATCCATATCATTATCTTAATTGAGTTGTAAACTTATAAGGATAAAAATTCTTAACTTTCAGATTCAACTGTTTGGGATTTAATTTGATTGTTTTCTATTGATCTTAATCACAAACAAGATCTGATCATGCAATCACAAACTATTTCTGATAATTTATTAAGTCACCAGCTTTTGCAGGCCTTACCTGCAGCAGTTTATACCTGTGACGCAGATGGTTATATCCAACTCTATAATAAAGCAGCGGTTGAACTGTGGGGAAGAGAACCAATACCCGGCGAGGATCTATGGTGCGGATCATGGAAGATATTCAAGCCTGATGGGTCACCGCTTCCAGTGGATGAGTGCCCGATGGCAATAGCACTTAAAGAGAAAAGAAAAGTTGAGGGTGTAGAGATCATTATTGAAAAGCCCAATGGGGAAAGACGTATTATAATGCCGTATCCCGAACCGATCTTTGATGATTCGGGCAAACTAGCGGGGGCGGTAAATATGCTGCTTGACATTACAGAAAAAAAGGAATCAGAAAAAGGGATTGCCTGGCTGGCCGCTATAGTTCAGTCATCAGAGGATGCCATCATCAGTAAAACGCTGGATGGACAAATAACAAGCTGGAACCCTGCTGCAGAAAAATTATTTGGGTATAGGGCGGAAGAAATGATCGGCCAACCCATTACACAGCTTATACCAACAGACCGTCTTAATGAAGAGACGTTTATAGTGAATCGAATCAGAAAAGGAGAATCTGTTGAACACTTTCATACTATCCGGCAAACCAAAAACCGGAAGTTGGTTGATATTTCTTTGACCATTTCGCCCATAAGAGATAGCAAAGGCAATATAACCGGCGCTTCTAAAATTGCCAGGGATATAACCAAAAACAAACTGGAAGAAAATGTCTTGCGCCAAAACCAAAAATTCCTGAATGAATTAGCCAATGCCATGTCACAGCTGGTGTGGATTGCGGGGCCCGATGGGCGAATACGATATTTTAATGACCGGATCTCAGAATATGCCGGTGCGGAAAAATTGCCTGATGATACATGGAGTTGGGAAGGATTAGTTCATCCAGAGGATCTTCCCTCAACTGCTCACGACTGGAATACAGCTATCGCTAATGGTTCAGTATATGTTAAAGAACTTCGTATTCAAATGAAAGAGGGAATATACCGGTGGCACCTGAGCCGTTCAATTCCTTTCAAAGATGAGCAGGGATATATTTGCAAATGGATCGGTACAGCTACCGATATTGATGATATTAAACAAATGGCACTGCGCAAAGATGATTTTCTTTCAGTAGCCAGCCATGAATTAAGAACACCTATTACTTCCATCAAAGCCTATTCGCAGTTATTGCTTACTACCTACCGGGATTCCAGGGATGATTTTTTGAAAAATGCATTGACGAAACTGGAAACCCAGGCAAACAAGATGACCAAACTGGTAACAGATTTTCTCAAGCTTTCAAAAATTGAATCAGGTAAACTGCAATTGAGTAAGGAAACATTTTGTATTAATGACCTGGTAAAAGAAATAGTGGCAGACATTCAATTGGTTTCTGTCAATCATAAAATTATAGTGAAGGAAAGTGAAAGGATAAATGTGGTAGCAGACAGGGAAAGAATAGCACAGGTAGTTGCCAATTTTTTAAACAATGCTGTAAAATACTCTCCCGACTCAGAGCAGGTCAATGTTGAAATAGAGAGCCGTAAGAATCATATAGTAGTCTCTGTAACGGATAAAGGAGTGGGTATAAATCCCGAAGAGCATCATAAAATATTTGAACGTTTTTATCGTGTAAAAACAAATGGCAATATTCCTTTTTCAGGCTTTGGTATCGGGCTATATATATCTGCCGAGATCATTCACAGGCATCAGGGAGAGATAGGTGTCAAAAGTGAAGAAGGTAAAGGTTCTACTTTTTATTTCACACTTCCACAAGCTGAATAAATGTTATTTTTAAAACCTGAAACAAAGAGATTAGATGGTAAGAAAGAAAGTAATGATATATGACGATGATACCGATCTGCTGGAAGTATGTACGCTTATATTACAGTCTAAAAACTTTGATGTCATCACCAAAGACAGGTGTAACGCCATACTAGATGACCTCGGTATACATAAACCTGATGTTATTTTGATGGATAACTGGATTCCTGATCAGGGTGGTGTAAAAGCAACACGCCTTATTAAAGCATCTGAACAGTTTAATCATATACCTGTTATTTTTTTTAGCGCTAACAATGATGTAAGCGAAATGGCCGTAGAAGCCGGCGCCGAATATTCCCTTCAAAAACCTTTTGATATTACCGAGCTGGAAAGCATTGTTATCAATGCTGTCAATACAGTGCACTCTTAATTCCCGATACTAACCAGTCGTATATATAAACAAACCCTGTCAGTACAGTTGCACGACAGGGTTTGTGATAATATTACTACAATGAGATTATTCTTTTATAAAACGTAATATTTCAGTAACAGATCCATTTGTATACCGGATAAAATAAACACCTTTTGAGAGATCAGCGATATTGATTGCCTTTGTTGCAGAAGGACCATTGATACTTTCTCGTTTTACTGTTTTCATATCTGCAGAAAATATCTCTAGTTCACCTTTCATTATAAGAGCGCCAAAGTTGATAGTGATGCAATTTTTTGCCGGAACAGGGTAAACAGTTGCTTTAACCAGGTCATTACTGATAGTAAGTGAAATGATCTTACTGTATTCGTATTTGCCATCCTGGTCCGTTTGTTTGAGGCGATAGTAGATTATACCTGGCTGCGGCTTTATGTGCTTGTATTCATAATATTGTTCTGTAGCGGAATTACCTTGTGAAGCCACCGTTCCCAGGAAGCTGAAGTTGGATCCATCCCTGCTTACTTCAACATCAAAACCCCGGTTGTTAAATTCAGAAGCCGTTGTCCAGTTAAGTACAGCATCGTGATCATTATTCAGTTTTCCTGTAAAAACAGTTAAGGCTGCAGGGAGTGTTACACCTGCATCAACCAGGAAAAAGCGGGAGAACCCGGTAAACGATGCCGTGAATACAGTGGTGCCTGTTCCCAATGTTGTTACTGTTGGAGTAACAAGTACCGTATTCCCTGTATTTGCGGTAGCTGCTGATGTCGAAGATGTTTTTGCAAGACGTAGTATAGCCGTATTCTTTCCCGCCAGTTCTGCATTATCAAAATAAAATGAAGCAGTATAGTTGGCAGTAGTTCCATTGGTAGTTGGCGTAACGGCAAAAACTTTTGCAGAACGTTGTCCGCCCTGGTAATTGGCCCATGTAGTGCCGGATTCATCCAGCGAAGATTCCACGCAACCCAGCGATGAGCTGATATCACTCAGCCTCATTAAAAGTTTATTGGAATTGGAATAAAAATAATCATCGCTGCCCACATCAATATGATTAGAGGATATAGCGCCGAGTGTAGTATCAATATCTGTACCATATGCTGAGTGCCCAAGCCTGATAATAGGTTTGTAACCCAAGCCATAAGCTGATGCTGCTGCGCTAAATGATCCAGAACAATTTATGCCATTTTGAAAAACCATATTTCCCTGGTTTGCCGTTCCTCCATCGGAATATAGACCGATATTATCGCTTCCGTTAGTAGCGTCAGATGTGCTATTATTATAGCATATTTCAATGGCGAGGTCACTCCCCGTCCAGAAAAAAGGAGTAGAAAGGTTGAAAACATTCCATCCTGCGGTTGTTGTCAACGCACTATTTGAGTAAACGGTCGTCATT
>CAMLEX010000539.1 GCA_946479055.1 uncultured Bacteroidota bacterium
GGCGCCGTTTTCCATAGCCTTTACATCAATATCCTTATTTCCTTTTCCTGTCAGCAAAACAATGGGATCATCCATATCTTCAGCGGTTATCTCCTGCAAAAGCTCCAGCCCTGTGCGGCTTCCTAACCGGTAATCAACAAAATATATATCATACTCTCTTGCCTTGATTTTTTCAATGGCAGCCTGGTAGTTATTGCACCAGTCTATTCTGAATATGTTTTTTTGTATACTATGGATGTAGTCAGCGATAATGAAATAATCATCCTCATCATCATCGATAATTGCTACCTTGATCTGTCGGCCGGTCTGCATATAATTAATTGGCTTGTGGTAAAATTAATACAAATCTTGCCCCGCTATTTTCATCTCCTTCTGCATATATAATGCCGTGATGGTTTTCAACTACTTTTTTACAAATGGAAAGACCTATACCGTTACCAGGATATTCGGATTTGCCATTTAGCCGTACAAACGGATTAAATATTATTTCTGAATATTCCTGCCGGAAACCAATACCATTATCTTTAATAGTAATCCTGAAATAAACTTTATGCTCGCCCAGGTTAAACCTTTTTATTTCTTCAGTACTTAAGGGTTCGGATCTTATTTCAATTTTCGGCAATATATCTTTTTTACTAAACCGGATGGCATTCTCCAGAAGGTTTTTAAATAAGAGTTCGTATTGTTCACTATCTCCCTCTAACACGGGCAAAGAAGAACTGGTTATGGTTATTTTGTTTTGTTCCTGCTTTTGAAGATCATTTGTGGTTTTCCTAATAATTTTTTCAATTTCACAGGTATCATTTTTAGTAACCATAGATGAAAATCCTGCTAAAACTGACAAGCTATCAATCATGGACCGCATGTCTGACAAACAGGCCTGGATACGGGTATTATAATCCCCGATATCGCTTACAGGATCTATCCGCATTACCATCCTGTCAATCAAAACCGATAATTTTCTTAAAGGGGCGTCAAGATCATGTACCGCAAGCTCAATGAATTCGGCATAATCTTTCTGATAATTGGATGCAGATTTACCTTTTAATGGGCTGATATTATTTGCAGGTATTTTTTTTACACAAAATAAAAGTAGTGACGCATGAGTAAGAGATGGCAAGCTAATTCCAAGTACATTAAAATCATAAACGAAGGAATCTTCATTTGCTTTATCAGCAATGAATGAAAACTTCCGGCTTTCTTTTTCTTTTAAATGCAGGCAAGCATTCCATTCTTTAACCAGGCTTTCCGTATCATTGCCTGAAAAACCTTTTATAAAAATGGGCTCATTGTTTAAATCGATTGGCGATTCGAAAAAAAGGTCTAAAGGCAAGCTGGAAAACAATATTGCCTTATCAGGTAGGCTATAGAAAAAAAATAATTGTGAATATGATCCGGTGTCGTTCATTTTTTTTAAATCTAATATCCCAATTGCTTAAAGATTTTTTCCGCAATAAAATTATCAGATGCTAAAGTTAAAAGTTTTAATCATTGATGATGAAGTTGATTATTGCCTTATCATGAAAAGTTATTTCACAAAAAGAAATTACGACGTATTAATCGCATATAATCTCACAGAAGGACTAGAGATAATTAATAAAGCTAAACCTGATATTCTTTTTTTGGATAATAATTTGCCAGATGGGCAAGGATGGTTACATGTAGAGGAAATAGTAGAAAATAATCCCCACATAAAAATATACCTTGCCAGTGCCTATCATCAAAAGGAAGATTTTTTTTCTCCTCTTCCTCATGTAACGGTTTGGGAAAAGCCTCTTTCCATGAATTTACTCAACGCTACTTTTTGAAGAAAATCATTTGAATACTTTTAGCAAATAGAAAGCATGTGATGGACAATAGTTTTCAGGTCATTCACATTGGATGGTTTTATAATATATTCATCAGCTCCTAATTCAAGGCATTTCTTTTTATAAATTTCCGAACCTGAAGTACTCCATATTATTTTGGGAAGAGAATTATAGCGGTCATGTTGTTGTAATATCCGTAATATTTCAGCGCCGTTCAGTTCTGGCATGTTGTAATCAAGTACAAGAAGCCGTGGCAGACGATCAACAGGAACCTGGTTAAGGAAGGATACCAGTTTACTACCGTTATTAACAAAATGGAGGAAGAATGAATTATCAATATCAAAAAACACTTCTTTCAAAAAATCTTCATCGTCTTTATCATCCTCTCCAAATAAAATAAATTTGGATGGGAGATCTTCAATTGGAATATTTATACTGGAGTGATTTAATGGCACAATTTTAATTCTACAGTTAGTTTTGCGTAAGTTAATAATAATTCGGTTTCCCGAAATTTATCTTCCAAAATTTTTGGTTATTTCTTTGCTTAATAAAAAAACAATAATAAGTTTTATTGTTTTTTTATTGCAACTTTAATGAGTTCTACTTATTTTATTAATAAAATCTGATGAAAGGAGCCATAAAATTTTTCGAGCATCCCGATTGCTATTGGGATATACCGACCGCGATGAAAATTTTTGTAGCGAATTACATGTGGCCAAAACGATAAAATTAACACATGAAAAAAAAACCAAACTCACTGTCGCCGGCCGTAGAAGCAGGCTATAATAAAACATCTTCGGCTAAGACGGCTTCAAAAAAAATCGGAAAAACAAATGGAAAGGCCGGTCATAAAGTCAAAACAGATGATGTTGGTTACGACGACCAATTGGATAACCGTGAATTACTAAAGATACTTTCCGAAGTAAGGCTCGGTAATTTTAGTGTCCGTTTGCCAATGGACAAAATCGGATTGGATGGAAAAATCTGCGATACATTAAATGAAATAATCTCTTTGAACGAAACCCTGGTAGAAGAACTGGAGCAGGCAAGAAATACTATTGGTAAAAAAGGACATTTGAATCATAGAGTAGCATTACCACGATATGCTAAAGGTTCATGGTCTTCCAGTGTTGATTCTATTAATACGCTTATATCTGATCTTGTTCACCCCACTATTGAAATAGCTCACGTTATCAGTTCAGTGGCCAAAGGAAATCTTTCCCAGGAAATGCCATTACAGATTGGCGACCACGTTTTACAAGGCGAGTTTGCAAAAATTGCTGCTGAAGTAAATGACATGGTAAAACAATTGAATTTATTTTCCATGGAGGTTACCCGTGTGGCAAGAGAAGTGGGAAGCGAAGGTAAACTCGGTGGGCAGGCAAAAGTAAAAGGTGTGGCCGGTGTATGGAAAGATCTGACTGACTCCGTGAACCAGATGGCGGGTAATCTTACCGCACAGGTAAGAAATATTGCTGAGGTAACAACGGCCGTGGCAAAAGGTGATTTGGGCAAAAAGATCACCGTGGATGTACAGGGTGAAATTCTTGAATTGAAGAATACCATCAATACAATGGTGGATCAGCTCAACTCATTCTCATCCGAGGTGACCCGTGTTGCCCGTGAAGTAGGTACCGATGGAAAACTTGGAGGACAAGCCGAAGTACAGGGTGTTGCAGGTACATGGAAAGATCTGACTGACTCAGTAAATCAAATGGCATCGAATCTGACAGGCCAGGTACGAAATATTGCTGAAGTAACAACGGCGGTAGCCCGAGGTGATCTGTCAAGAAAAATTACTGTTGACGTAAAAGGTGAAATTCTTGAACTAAAAAATACCATCAATACGATGGTGGACCAGTTAAACTCTTTCTCTGCTGAGGTAACCCGTGTAGCAAGAGAAGTAGGTAGCGAAGGTAAACTAGGTGGTCAGGCAACGGTAAAAGGAATCGGTGGTGTATGGAAAGATCTGACTGACTCTGTAAACCAGATGGGATCGAACCTGACGGCACAGGTAAGAAATATTGCCGAGGTAACAACCGCTGTGGCAAAAGGTGACTTATCCAGAAAGATCACGGTTGATGTAAAAGGTGAGATCCTTGAATTAAAAAACACCATCAATACGATGGTGGATCAGTTGAACTCGTTTGCATCAGAAGTAACCCGTGTGGCGCTTGAAGTAGGTACCGAAGGTAAATTGGGTGGCCAGGCAAATGTGCAGGATGTAGGTGGTACCTGGAAAGATCTTACGCAATCCGTAAACCTGATGGCATCAAACCTTACAGCGCAGGTGCTTATCATCGCCGATGTAACAACAGACGTTGCAACTGGTGATCTTTCCAAAAAAATTTCAGTGAATGTTGCAGGAGAATTGCTTGAATTAAAAAACACCATTAACACGATGG
>CAMLEX010000540.1 GCA_946479055.1 uncultured Bacteroidota bacterium
TATCGTATTTAATTTAATACGGGAAATAAGACGAAATGACTTTTTAATGCAAATGAATGTTTCTTTACTGACTTCTCGTCTTTCTGTCTTTCTGACTTCTAATGCAAATCTCTCGTCACTACAGCACCAGAACCGCCCTGCAATATATCCATGTCTGCACCGAGGTGTGCCTGCTGCACATGATCAATATAAAGTTTCACATAACCTCTTGAAACCATCGGCTCCGGCGCCATCCATTCTGCTTTTCTCTTTTTCAATTCTTCATCACTTATATCAAGATGGAGTTTCCTGTTTTCTACATCCAGTTCTATCATATCGCCCTCTTTCACCAAAGCCAAAACGCCACCAACAGAAGATTCAGGCGAAACATGCAAGATCACTGTACCTGCAGCAGTTCCGCTCATTCTTCCATCAGAAATGCGAATAATATCTTTCACTCCTTTGCGGATCAATTTTTCAGGTAAGTCCACATTGCCCACTTCCGGCATACCGGGATAACCCACCGGACCTACTCCTTTCAAAACAATTACACAGGTTTCATCAATATCCAGGTCAGGATCATCAATTCTTGCATGATAATCTTCCATGGTTTCAAACACTACAGCCCTGCCACGATGTTTCATTAATGATTGGGTAGCAGCAGATGGTTTAATGATAGCGCCATCTTCACAAAGATTTCCTTTAAGCACAGCAATGCCCGCTTTGTTTTGTAATGGCGAATCAACTGAAGCAATTACTTCGCGGTTATGGCAGGAAGGATTTGTATTATTCTCACCAATCGATTTTCCATTTACGGTAATAGCATCATTATGCAAGTATTTTTTTAATTCATTAATGACAACAGGTAAGCCTCCTGCATAATAGAAATCTTCCATCAAATATTTTCCAGATGGTTGCAGATTCACCAACAAAGGAATTTTGCTGCCAATAGTATCAAAGTCTTCCAGTTTCAGATCAATGCCAATCCTTCCCGCTATCGCCAGCAAATGAATAATCAGGTTAGTAGAACCGCCAACACCCGCATTTACTATAATAGAATTCTCAAATGCGTTTCTTGTCAGAATCTTTGAGATCTTCAGATCTTCTTTTACCATTTCCACTATTCTTCTTCCTGATAGTTGCGCCAATACTTTTTTTCTTGAATCCACTGCCGGAATAGCCGCGGCGCCGGGTAATGTTAATCCCAATGCTTCTACCATACAAGCCATGGTAGAAGCCGTGCCCATGCTCATGCAATGTCCCTGGCTTCGTGCCGAACCAATTTCCGCTTCATATATATCTTCTGCAGTATAATTTTCTACTAATTTTTTTTCTTTCACCATCCAGTTGAATGAACCCGAACCCATGCATTCTCCTTTGAAACGGCCATTCAGCATCGGCCCACCCGGAACAACAATAGTTGGCAGGTCCACACTGCATGCGCCCATTACAGTAGATGGCGTTGTTTTATCACAACCCGTCAGCAACACCACGCCATCAATAGGGTTTGCACGGATACTTTCTTCCACATCCATACTTGCCAGGTTTCTGAAAAGCATAGTAGTGGGACGCATGATCGTTTCACCCAGAGAAGTAACTGGAAATTCTAATGGAAACCCACCAGCCTCAGCGACACCACGTTTTACTATTTCAGCAAAATCTCGAAGATGGCCATTGCAAGGTGTCAACTCACTCCATGTATTGCAAATACCAATTACAGGTTTGCCTTTAAAGTAATCATCAGGATAGCCCTGGTTGCGCAACCATGAACGATGCACAAAACCCATTTTATCATCCTTGCCAAACCAGTCGTAGCTTCTTAATTTTTTATTCATAGCAATCGTTTTTATAAGTTATTTATTTTGATGCCAGCTGCAGCAATTCTAATCAGCTTCGTTGCGTCGCACTCTTCATCGTTCTGTTCGCTGCTCATCAGGCCTCGAGGGTTAGCAAGTCTTCCGCCAACTGGCGGAGAGATTTAGAGGGGTTTTATTTCCACTCTCTTTCCTGTTCGCATCGATTCGTAAACAGCAGTAATGATCTTCATATCTCTTCTTCCCATTTCTCCTGGCACGGGTGAAGGACGATTGTTTTTAATCGCTAAAGCAAAATCATCTATTTGCTTTGCCTGTTGCGATAGTTTCGGAAATTCCATTACCGCATCCGATGTTTGTCCTTGCAGTCCCGAATAGCTATAGGCAGGTGATAATTGAAACCATCCCTTTTCTGCTTCAACCCTCAATAAATCTTTATCTTCCGAATAACTTGTTCTGCATTCTGCTATCAAACCATCGGGCATTTCCATTTGCCAGGTCAGCGTCTCTTCTATATCAATAAATTTTTCTTTATCACTAATCGGTGATGATTGCGCCATAACTGCAACAGGTTCCAAACCTGTGGTATAACAAACAGCCTGTAAACAATAGATTCCCAAATCCATCAAAGGCCCGCCACCAGCCACTTTTTTGTCCAACCGCCAGATGCCTTTTTCCGCAACGAACGAAAAAGCGGCGGTCAGCTTTTTAATTTCTCCATAAACTTTTTGTTGGCCCAATCTCGCCATTTCTAAATTGTATGGATCAAAATGAAGGCGATAACCAATAGATAACATCTTGCCGGCCTGTTTGCAGGCATTTATCATCTTGTCGCATTCTTCAACGGTAATTGCCATAGGTTTCTCACAAATAACATGTTTGCCAGCTTTAGCCGCCCGGATAGTGTACTCCGCATGCATGGAGTTTGGTAATGCCACATAAATAATATCTATGTCAGGATTATCTTTTATTGTATCATAGTTATCGTAGTTATAAATATTCTTTTCAGGAATAGTATATTTTTCTTTCCACGCTTCAACCTTGGAAGGAGTGCCGGTAACTATTCCAGCCAGCCAACAATGTTCAGTTTGTTGTAATGCCGGCGCCAACTGACCGGTAGCATAATCTCCTAGACCTACCAGAGCAATACCCAGTTTACCTGCATTTTTATTTTTGTCAATCATTGTGTTAAGGTTGATTTATCTATCATTGCATTGGGTATCGGGCGAATAACAGAGATACTTAAACCCGGCAAGCGCAATATTATATAATTGTTTTGATTTTTGTCTTTCATAAACAAAGTTTGAATTTAGTTTAAATAATAAACTTGAAACTCAAAAACAGCGAAAGAAATATTTCCAGGGATATAAGTTATTAGTCCGTTCTGAATGGTGATGCAGGTAAGCCCTCTTTATTATACAGGTTCGGGGTTACAGGGTTATCAGCCCAGGCATATCTTACATACATTGGATCAGGTACATCATCATTCCACACTATTACTCTATCTCCTTCTATTTTTGCTTTGGCCCAAACAAATTTTTTATCAGCCCCGGCGATGGCAAACTCACTGAGCTCTTCACCATCATTTGTTATCAAACCTCCGCCTGTATGGTTGAAAGTGACAATGATTTTATAGCTCTCAACTTTTGATGATTGATAAAGCGGTCCTGAGTAAACAATGTTTTCTCCATAAGCAAGTTTCCTGGCTGCCAATGCCAAACGTATTCCTATATCCTTTTTATTATCAGGATGAACATCATTCCATTCACCCAAATCAATAGCAACAGCCATCGCTGTATTAGGAACGGCTAAACCTTTTAATTGTGATTCCCTCAATGTGGCCCAGTTACTTTCGGAAGGCAGGTAATTCATATCCATGAAACCCGGAAGCTGCACATATAAAAAAGGAAGTTCCGCTTGCTTCCATTGGTTTCTCCAATCATTGATTAAGGCAGGCAGCAGTTTTGCATACTCTTCCGGTCTGTTTGCATTTGTTTCGCCCTGGTACCAGAGAAAACCTTTGATGGTATAATTTATTGCCGGTGCTATCATGGCATTGTATAATGCTGCAGGCTGATGCGGTGCGGAAATTCCTGCACTACTGGCGCTGCTTCGTGACTGATAAACCTCACCTACTTTATATTGCCAGTAACCCTTAAGATCAATCGTATCATTACCCGCAAATAAGCAATAGGGTTTGTCGGGAACAAATCCACCTTTACCCGCTGTATTAGTAATTTGTATAACAAAAATATTTTTGCCAGGTTTGAGCAAATCTGCCGGTACATTATATCTTCTTTGGGGATATTGATAAGCGGTTCTACCAACCTGTTTGCCGTTTATATATAAAATATCCGCATCCACAATTCTTCCTAAGAAAACGTGGGCAGGCACACCCCTCATGGTTGCAG